>SCSX01000039.1 GCA_004297825.1 Spirochaetota bacterium | reverse complement strand
CCGCGGATATAACCTCCCTGCAGGGGAAAACGCCTGTTAACGACTATGCCAGCTCAAGCGACATGCTGGTAGTGAAGCTGAATGCCTCCGGCAGCGTCGCCTGGTACACCTTCCTGGGAGGAGCAGGTTTTGAAACTGCACGCTCCATTCAGCAGACAGCCGACGGCGGCTATATTGTAGCGGGGTTTGAGTTTGGGTCTAATATCCCCACCCTGCAAGGGAAAACGCCCATAAACGTCTTTACCGCCGGTAGCGATATGCTGGTTGTGAAGATGAATGCCTCCGGCAGCGTCGCCTGGTACACCTTCCTGGGAGGAACAGAGTTCGAGCAGGCATACTCCATTCAGCAGACTGCAGACGGCGGATATATTGTAGCGGGGAGTGCATCCGCGGACATAACCTCCCTGCAGGGGAAAACGCCTGTTAACGACTTTGCCGGCTCAGGCGACATGCTCGTCATAAAGCTGAAGAACGACGGCACGATGTAGCGAATGTGCGCGGGCCGGGTGTCCCTGTTCGGTTGCCGTAAGACACCTATGCATTTTGATACGACCGCGCGCCTTACTACTAGTTTAGCCTTACTCTGCGAGCGGGCTCAATGCAATGGTCGTCAAGCGGTACGCCATGCGTACGATGCACTGAGCCTGTCGAAGTGTCGAGCCATAGCCCGCGGGGCGTATCGCCACGAGGGCCCTCCCCACAACAACACCATATCTGGAAATGATACGCAACCAGTATAGGAGCGCGGGCTACTCTAAGTCCAACGGTGCATTCTCGCATCTGCCATGCATTGGCTGTAAGCATTCATATAAGACGGATTGGATTGTTTGAACAGGCCCGTAACACGAAGATAAGGCATAATGGGCACACGGCATATAAAGGGCTTGTGAGCAAATCAATTGACAGAAAAAAAGAATAAACATACAATAGAATCATGATTAACGAGGAAATTCAAAAACTTCTTCGCCGGATTAGTGAGAAACTTACTGAAAACCATGGCGACCTCGTAAAGAGGATAATCCTGTTCGGCTCAAGGGTTGAAGGAGGCGCCGGACAGTACTCCGATTATGATGTGCTGATAATCCTTTCAGAGGATGTCGACTGGCGCATGAAAGACGGTATTATTGACAGTATCGCGGACATTAATATTCAGGAGGACATTCTCATAGACGCTCATTTCATTTCTGAAAACGAGCTTATGACAATCAAGGGCAAACAGCCTTACATCCAGAATGCTCTCCAGACAGGCATCGTTGCATGAGTCTCATGGAGCATGACAGGGCAACACTCATTGCCCACCGGATTGAAAGGGCCAAAGAGACGGCCGGGGACGCTCACCTGCTTTATGAAAACAACAAGTATTTGTCGGCGGTAAACAGGGTCTATTATGCAATGCATCATGCGCTCTATGCGTTGGCATTGAAAAATAATTACATAACCGGGAAGCATGGGCAGTTGATCGGCTGGTTTAATAAAACCTATGTTAAGCCCGGTCTTGTTGATACGAAATACAGCCGGATCATTACAAGGGCCTTCGAGAAAAGGATGGACAGCGATTACGACAATTACATCGTTTTTTCATCCGAAGAAGTTGAAACAATGATTCGTGAATGCGGTGAATTGATTTCTGTGGTGGAAAGCCTGCTTAAATAAATAGGCGCCAATGCGCGGCTCTTGGTGTCTTTCTTCCAGCTCACGAACAGCTGATTTGCCGGAGTTTCAATTTCCTTCCGTTTCCCGGGATCAATCCTCCACGGATCGGAAAGCGCCCGCGGGAAAATATGGGTTCAACGAGTATTACCTGGAAATCCTTGACAAATACTGGTACCGGGGTTATCTATTATCTAGACAGTCTAGATAGAATTTACCCAGGGGAATTGCAGTGAAAAAAACAACATGGCAGCTTCAGACGGCAAAGAACCGTTTTTCGGAACTGATATCGAAGGCGGCAAGCGGCGAACCCCAGATGGTCACCAGGAACGGGAAATCGGTCGCTTATGTGATAGACGTGGACACCTTTAAAAGGAAGGTGGCGGGGAAAAAGTCGAAAAAGTCGGTAATCCTCTCGATGCCGCACAAGGACATCACGCTGATACCGCCGCGGGACCGTGACGGGGGCAGGAATGTCGAGCTATGAGCTATCTTCTCGATACCTGTGTTATATCGGAACTCATCAAGCCAAGGCCGGACGCTAAAGTGCTCGACTGGTTCTCCCGATGCGATGAGGAGCTCCTGTATATCAGCTGTCTGACTATCGGTGAGTTGAGTTATGGTCTGGGAATACTCCCGGAAGGGAAGAAGAAAAACGATTTAATGGTCTGGTATAACGATTTCGTCGAAACATATAAAAACGCAACCCTGCCTGTCACGGATTCGGTGTGCGCCCGATGGGGCGCGGAACGCGCACGGCACAGGCTCGGGGGGATACAGCTCCCCGTCATCGACGGCCTGATTGCATGCACGGCACTGGAACACAATTACACTCTCGTGACCCGGAATACCGCCGATTATGCAATGATTACCGTGCCGGTCTTCAATCCATGGCTCTGACCCCGGCCGCTCTTTTATGACGTTGCGATTCGCAAATCGCAACGGGGGGAGCAGCGAAAGATCAAAACCGCCGTCGAAATCGGAAAAGCGGCGCCCGACTGCAGGGAGCCGGTTCCATGGATATCTTCGATCGATGATTTTTTCCTCCCATTTTCTTTGTCCGTTTTCGTGAAATAATCCTACTTATAAGCACACATCGATTACCGTGGCCGGCTTCACGTCATGCGTCACGGCATACTGGAAACACGCAGGGGAAGAGCACAATGAATAAGAATCCGCTCATGAAAGCGGCGCTGTTGGCGGTCGTACTATTTGCGGCGGCCGGCATCCTTTTCGTTTCGCGAATCTTTTCGCCGGGGACAGGTGAAAACGACCGGGCGGACCGGTACGGGGATGGTGATCCTCCGGTAGCCGCCGCAGAGAAGGAAAAAACAGGCACGGAAGCACCGCTACCCGGCGACCGATATATACCGACTGAACCAAGGCACGCCGCCGCGCTCATGACCACCGACGACATTAAAAGGGAGTACGGAAGAGTGGAAACGGTGCACCTGTTCGGGGGAAGGACCTATACCGGCGCGGTCATCGCGACCGACGAGCGGAATTACACGATCGTCACGGTCGGCGGGCAGGTACAGGTTCCCATGAAAGACGTCAAGACACGGATCATCATTCGTTAAAGGCGTACGCATGTCTGAAGAATCCGGGAACCCGGAGATCTGTCACGTACGTTGAGTTTCGCGAGTCCTGCAAATTGTGCACAGAATTATTCATGCGATTCCTGAATCGCCATGAGCACTTGTTTGACTATTTAGGATGAAGAATTTTGCCGGGGTGATGAGGAATAACGACACGCCGTCCCTTTTTTATATACACATGATGGCTTCCGGAAACGCGGATGAGCTCGAATCCACTGTTCAGCAGGAGAGTCTCCGCCTCTTTCGCGGTCAGTCTCTCCTGTTTAGGCAAGGGCTACCTCAATGCTGGCTGTCAGGATTTCCTTGCTGAGAATCTCCTTCTTCTCCTCCTCGGACAATGTCGCAACGTATGCATCCACTGCTTCCTTGATATTTGCAAGGGCATCGTCGAGGGAATCGCCCTGTGTCTGACAGCCCACAAGTTCGGGACAGTAGGCGTAGTATCCGAAATCATCTTTTTCAATTACGACAGATATTTTATTGGACATGGAATGCTCCCGCAGTCAAACGATCATGATTCACTACTATGAATCATATCCATCATTTCGCCGTGTGTCAATAAGATAAGAAATAGAGTAACGGGCAGGAAACGAATCCGGCGGCGGTTGATTTCCGCCGCCGGCCCGCGTCTAATCCTATGCCTTGATCCCGTCCATGAACTTGTCCCGGATCTTGTACTTCTGCACCTTGCCGCTCGCGGTCATGGGGAACGCGTTCACGAACTCCCAGTAGCGGGGAATCTTGTGGCGCGCGATCCTGCCCGCGCAGTACTCGATGAACTCCTGCTCGGTTGCGCTCTGTCCTTCCTTGAGCATAACCGCCGCGAGCACCTGTTCGCCGTACTTCTTGTCGGGAACGCCCACCACGTGGACGTCGCTCACCTTCGGGTTTCCATGCAGGAACTCCTCGATCTCGCGCGGGTAAATGTTCTCCCCGCCGCGGATTATCATGTCCTTGATGCGGCCGGTCACCTTGTAGTATCCGTTAACGTCCACCTCGCCCAGGTCGCCCGTGTGGAGCCAGCCTTCAGCGTCTATGGCATCTTTCGTGGCGTCGTCCATCTTGTAGTAACCCTTCATCACGCACTTGCTGCGCGTCACGATCTCGCCCTGCGTATCCGGGGGAAGCTCCTTGCCGGTCTCGGGATCCACGATCATGCCTTCGATGTCCGGCAGCAGCCGTCCCACCGTCGACACGCGCAGCTCCACCGGATCGTCGCGCCGCGTCATCGTCATCACGGGAGAGCTCTCCGTCTGACCGAATGCGATCACGACCTCCGAGCAGTGCATCCGCGTCCTGACCTGGTTCATCACCTCGCTGGGACACGGCGCTCCGGCCATGATTCCCGTGCGGAGCGATTTCGTATCGTACCTGTCGAACTCGGCGTGGTTGAGCATCGCAATGAACATCGTGGGCACGCCGTTGATCGCCGTGCACTTCTCGTCGTTGATGCCCTGGAGCGACTTGAGCGGATCGAAGCTCTCGTACACGACCATGGTGCTCCCGTGGCATACGGAATTGAGCGTGCTCATGACACAGCCGAAGCAATGGAACAGCGGCACGTGAATGAGGAGCCTGTCCTTCTCGGTGAGTCCCATCACGTCGCCCACCATGCGCGCGTTGTTCACGATGTTGTAATGGGTGAGCATCACGCCCTTGGGAAAGCCCGTGGTTCCCGACGTGTACTGCATGTTGATTACGTCGTGCGCGGATACGGAAGCCTCGCGCGTCCTGAGCTCCGCGTCCGTGACCTTCCTTCCCAGTTCGATGACGTCGGCGAACGAGAACATGCCGGGGGTACGGAGGCGGTCGCCGATATACACGATGTTTTTCAGGCCGGGCAGTTTCGCCGTTTCGAGCCTGCCGGGAGTGCAGCCTTCGAGCTCCGGGAGCATCCCGCACACCGTATCGTGGAAATTCGTGTCGCGGTACTTTTCCATGAGCACGAGCGTCGTGGAATCGGACTGTTTGAGGATGTATTCCAGCTCGTGCGACTTGTAGTTCGTGTTCACCGTCACCAAAACGGCGCCGATCATTCCCAGGCCGAACTGCATGTACACCCATTCCGGCAGGTTCGTGGTCCATACCGAGACATGGTCGCCGCGCCGTACGCCCAGCGCCATGAAGCCCTTCGCGACCGATTCGCAGCGTCCTAAGAACTGCGCATAGGTCTCACGGACGCCGAACTCGGGGCATACGAGCGCCTCGTGTTCCGGCAGCCGTGCGGCGGTTTCCCGTACGAGACCGCCGATTGTAATCTCTTTGAATCCAGCCATGCTGATTCCTCCTGTGGAAGCAATGGTTATATGTAATTATAGTGCATGCAATGGAGGTAACCATATAATGTATCTGTTAAGCGTAGCATCCGATCTGGCGCGAAATCACGATCCGCTGAATCTCGGAGGTTCCCTCCCCTATCGTAAGCAGCTTATAATCCCTGAAAAAACGCTCAACATTGTACTCTTTCATGAGCCCGTATCCGCCATGAATCTGGACGGCCTCGTTCACCACGCGCCCCATGACCTCCGAGCAGTACAGCTTCGCCATGGCGGCCTGTTTGCTGAAATTTATTCCCGCGTCCTTCATCTTGCAGGCCTTGTACAGGAGATTACGCGCGGCCTCGATCTCCGTCGCCATGTCCGCGAGCTTGAACGCGTTCACCTGGAACGTCGCAATGGGCTGGCCGAACTGCTTGCGCTCCTTCGCGTATTTCATGGCAAGCTCGTAGGCCCCCTGCGCCCCGCCCAGCCCCATCGCGGCGATCGCGAGCCTGCCGTTGTCGAGGGTCGAGAGCATCTGGTGAAAGCCCTCGCCCCGTTTTCCCAGCAGGTTTTCTTCCGGTACACGGCAGTCATCGAAAAAAAGCTCCCCGGTGTCGGACGCGCGCCACATCATCTTCCTGGTCATCTTGTTCGCCGTGAAGCCGGGCGTACCGTTGGGGACCAGGATGCAGGAGACCTCCTTCTTGTTACCGGGCAGCGCACCGGTCACGCATTGAACCACACACACGCCCGCCATCTTCGAGGTTGAGTTGGTGATGAATATCTTGCTCCCGTTTATCACCCACTGTGTGCCATCGAGCTTCGCGTTGGTCTTGCTCGCCCCCGCATCGGAGCCGGCCTCGGGCTCGGTGAGCCCAAAGGAGGCGAGAATCTCGCCCTTGCACAGGCGCGGCAGCCATTCCCGCTTTTGTTTTTCGTTTCCGAAATAGTATATCGGACCTATCCCCAATGAATTCGCCGCCGCGACCGTCGCACCGTGCGAACCGTCGACCCGCGAAATCTCCTCGACCGCGATGATATACGACAGGTAATCCATATGCGGTCCGCCGTATTCCTCCGAAACCACGACGCCGAAAAGCCCTATGTCGCCCATCTTCTTTACGATATCCAGGGAGAAGTGCTCGTTCTCGTCGAGCTCCTGCGCGTACGGCGCTATCTCCTTCTCCGCAAAATCCCTTATATTCTGTCGGAGCAGCGTATGCTCCTCCGACAAGCCGAAATCATAGTCATGCATCTCGAACCTCCGCCTCTCTCGGACTACACACACATAACTTGAGAGCGGTGCGCGCCCGCGTGCTGCCGGACGCGCACCATTTTCTTTGTTTTTTTATATGTATATTATTCTCTCGCTCTGCTATTCCCGTAGTGGGTACCGGGGGTGCGACCGTTGAAACCGGTGCCTTATCTTTCCGCTGTCACGCTCCCTATCGTTGTAATTTGCGGCCGGCGGGACAAGCGCATCCGCTCCCCGCCAGACGGCGAGCCTAGAACGCGAAACCCTCCGGCAATTTTCCGGCCGGCGTTCCCTCCGCGACCCATGCAAGGTCGAGGATGGTGTAGGTCGGGTCCGTCTTCTTGAATATCGGGGACACCCGCATGCCCATCTTCGGCTCTCCCACGGCGAGGTAGCTCATGAGTATGGTGGCTACGCCGTCAAACTCGATGTTGATGAACTTGATCGGCTTGTCGAGCGTATTGAAGGCACCCGAGCGCTCGCACACCATGAAGGTATGCACCTTCGCGGTCTTCTTCGCGATGTCCGTCATGTCGAGCGGCGTCATCTTCTTCAGGCAATCCGGGCATATGGTCCGGAACGGCTGCCAGATGGAACCCTTGTACTCGCACTTCGCGTTGTCGCAGCGCGCCGCCATGAGTTTGCCCTGTGAAAGCGATTCGAAGAACACCGCCTCGCCCCCGTAGGAGTGAATGTGCACCAGCATACGCGGATTGGTGACGCCCAGGAGCCTGTTCCCGTTGTCCATGTCGCGGATCGGCATGTTCTGGGTCAGCTCGTGGAAGTCGCCCTTTATCTTGTACTGCCTGTTTTTTACGTGAACCTCTGCATATCTGCTCATTCCTGTTCTCCTTTACGCGTCGTTCTTCAATAGATGGTCGGGATCCATGAGGATCGTCGCCGTGACATGCGAGCCCACGCCCGCGTGGCTTATCGCGAGCGCCCTCTTCGCGCCCTTCACCTGGAGATCGGTCCAGTCGGCAGGCATCTGTCGGCCGCAGCGGTCCCAGTAGGGCTTGCCGTGCATCTCGGCCCAGCGGTTCCAGATATGGCAGGCGATTTCGAAGGTCTGCATGATGCCGGTGGCGCCCACCGCGTGCATGCAGCCTATCAGACCCCCCGAGAGATTGGACGGGAGCTTGCCGGGTTTCCCGGTCTTCGGGTTCGTGTGGTAGCAGTCTCCCGATTCCACGTAGTCGCGCCCGTATCCGTAGGGACGTATTCCCACGTCCTCGTAGCTCTGGATGTCGCTGATCGTGAAGGCGTCGTGCAATTCGATCACGTCCAGGTCCTCTGTCGGGTCCTTGACCCCGGCCATGCGGTAGCCGTACCATGCCGCCATGCGCGCGCCCAGGAAGCCGGTGAACCCTGGATACCGGTCGCCGCCCGGGAACTTTTTCCCGAAGTCCTTGTACTGGTCCGCGGTTTCGTTCGGCAGGAGCGGTATCTCCATCTCGCGCCGGTCGGCGGGCCGCAGGGTATGCGAGCCGGCGGCGACGTAAATGCGCAGCGGTTTGTGTTTCTTTCCCTTCGTGAGCTTCATCGCGGTCGGCTCGTCGCAGATGATTGCGCAGGCCGCGCCCACACTCATGAGGCAGGCGTCCAGGGCCCTGAGCGGGTCCGCGATCACCGGGGATTTCAGCACGTCCTCCACCGTTATCTTCAAGGGGCCGTGGGCGTAGGGGTTGAAGCGTGCATACCCATGGTGCTTCACCGATATCTCCGCCATCGTCCGCCTGAAGCTCTCTTCTTTCTTGCCGAACACCTGCCAGTATTTCTGCGCCATGACGGCGTAGTACCCGGTGTAGATATGTCCCAGCGGGCCTTCCCAGTCTTTGTCGGCCGCGCAGGATATGTAGAAGTTCCCCTCGTCCGTGGGGACCTCGTCCATGCGCTCCCAGCCCATCGCCAGCGTGCAGTCGGAATAGCCCGACGCCACCGCCTTCATGGCCTCCCAGAGCGTGGTGCCGCCCGTCGCGCCGCCCGTCTTCACGCCGCAGTTTCCCAGCGGGTCCAGGCCCAGCCTGTCGTGAATCACCGCCTCTCCCAGCAGTTGGTCGCCAAAGTGGTCGGCGAAGTGCCCGTAGTAGCAGGTGTGGATGTATTTCTTGAGCTCTGCCGGCTCCATGTCCAGCATCTCGGCCGCCATCGTGAACGCGTCCACGCACAGCTCTTCCGTCCTCTTGTCCGGCATCGCCCGGTCGAACTTCGACTGCCCCGCGGTCACCAGGTACACCGGTCGCATCAGCTTCGGTACCTTGAGTTGCTGCTCGCTGAATTTGATCATGCTCGAACCTCTTTATTTATTTTAATATCCGCCCCATGCTTTCCACAACGGCTGTCTCTGCCGATTCGCATGGACCGGGAACTTCCCGATTATGTTACTGCGTGCCCACCCACAGCACGACCGCGAGATCCTTCGCCGTGTTCGTGATCATCTGCCTGTCGGGCACCGACCAGTAATGGACCGAGTCTCCCTGGGAGAGGGTGAGCGTATTGTCCCCCAGCACGAGCTCCACTGCACCGTGGAGCACCGTCAATACTTCCTGACTGTTCTTGATATTCTTTCGCACCGGGATCTGCCTTCCCGTTTCGAGCACCAGCACCGAGCTGTCGATCACGGACCGGTTCTCCGGGGCGTAAAAGCGCCGCGTGATGAACCCGGAGGTGGGCAGTTCCGCGTCCTTCCATTCGGACTTGCGGATGACGACGAATTTTTCCATCTTGCTCACCTGGTTGAGAACGTCGCCGGCCTCGATGCCGATCGAACCGCATATCTTGACCAGGGTGTCCACCGAGGGGGAGTTAACGTCGTTCTCCACCTGGCTCAGGAAGCCTTCCGAAATCCCCGCCCGTTCGGACACCATCTTGAGGGTGAGTTTTTTTTCCTTTCGTTTTTGCCGTAATATCGCGCCCAGGTTCATAGTCACTCAGCCATGGCATATAAATATTGTGTAATAGTAAATATTTACCATTAGTTAATATTGATTGGATTTGTCAACCATATTCGGTTTTTTGTGGTCAGTGTTGAACTGTGCCCGGTCTTCAAAGCCGGGCACAGACACGGTTCTCAAAGGACGGCCAGGGGTCCGATATTACCGGAAAAGGATTGAAAACCACCGGCCGCGCACAGTACAGTATGTAAATGAACATCCTGCGCCTTTTTCCGCCCTGTGCGCTGATATGCGCCGCTTTTCTTACGGTCTCCGCGGTCGGACTGGCGGGCGGCGATTCAAACTTGTATGAACGACTTGAACAGCCGGTCCCCAAAGAGATTGAATCCGCACCCTTACGGCAGATATATTCGAAGGACGAGGTGCTCTGGTGTACGGGCGAGAACGAGCTCTCGACCGCGAACAACCGCGCCGCCGGACTCATGGCGGAAGGCAGCTACGCCCAGGCCGCCCGTGAGCTGGAGCGCGCCCTTGCACACGCCCCGCTTTTCCTTCCGTATCGCTACAACCTGGGCCTGTGCTATATCCACCTGAACGACCTTGAAACGGCGCTGCTTCATTTTACGAAGGCTCAGAATATTCTTCCCGAATATCCGCGCACCTACATCCAGATAGGCTACATTTACGGAAGGCGCGGGAAGGACGACCTGGCGCTCGAGCAGTTCAAGGCCGCGCTGCACATGAACCCGAAGGAACTTGTCGCGATCAGCCAGAGCGGGGACATCTATTACTCGCGCGGACAGTACTCCAACGCGGAAAAATACTACTCGTATTCGCTGGAGCTCGATCCCCGGTATCCCAACGGGCTGCTGGGCATCGCGAAAATCCATTTTAACCGCGAAGAATACTTCAAGGCGATCATACAGATAAAATCGATCGACACGAAAGGGGAATACGACAAATCGCTTCACTATTACTACGCGGAGTCGTCCTACAAGCTCAAGGATTATAAAACGGCGTACGAGCAGTACCGGACCCTGCTCACCTTCAGGAATGACAAGTTTTTCCTCGTCAACTCACTCGTCCTGATCGAGCACAAGATGAACCTCGCGAAAAAGTTTCTCGAGGATTGAAGGAGTTTACAGCTTGAGCGCCACCTGGGCGTACGCGTTGGTATCCAGCCCGCTCGTCCCCGGGAAGGGCGCGGAGTTGTAACTTCGTATGTATCCCAGGGCACAGGATATGTCCCTGGTCACGCTCACCGAGAGCTTCGCGTCAACGAGTGTCCTGTGGTCCGACACCTGGTCGATGCGCGGAATATAAAAAAACATGAATGAAAGCGTGGTATATTTCACCGGGGTCGCGAGCACCCGGTACCTGCACGACCAGCGCCAGGTCCGCGTATCCTCGCGCGTGCGGTACTTTTCGAACTGGTACACGGGGGCGCCACTCAGGTCCATCTTCCAGAAGTAGTTCCGGAAAAGCACGAATTTCAGCCCGGCACCGCTGTTGTTCCTGTGGGTGAGATCGGCCGGGAGGTTATACTCGGACCACGTGAAGGCGAAAAGTTCCACGCGGGAAAAAGCGAATCGGTCCGCGCGAAGGATACCGCTACCGCGGTCCTCGTTTTTTTTGTCGTGTGCGGTCCCGTAAAATCCCTGGTAGCTCGCGATGACGCTCGATAGTTCGTCGTCGTACTTGATTTCGGCAAGCAGGTTCGAACGCAGCGTGTCCGTGTTCCCCTGCTTCCGCTCATACAGTCCGCCCAGGGTGAGGAACCAGACCTTCTCTTCCCCTTCTTTTTTCACGGGGTGGACATACGATACTATGCTCTCCCCGCCGGGACTTTCCTCCGCACTCACGGGACGCACGACCGCCGCGGCTAGAAGTAATGCGATCGGCACCGCCGGTAGATTCAGCTTCACCGCGCCCCTCCTACATCATGAGCTTGGTTGATTCCAGGAGGTAGCGCTTGTAGGCGCTGGTGAGCATCTTCTCGACATTCGCGATCATCTCCCTGTCGGTCGATCGCTTCTGGACGTACTTCATGACCTCGTTCATGTCCTGCTTCAGCAGCTTGCCGATTTCGTCCATGACCTTCACGTATTCGATCGCGCTCGCGCTTTTCGTCTCGATTTTCCGCTTCTTGATCTCCGCCTCGAGGTTTATCTGCGCCGAAACCTTGTCCTGCTCCGCCTGGTTCAATTCGCCCATTATCTGCTGCATGAGAAACGCGGTATTCACCGGGCTGATAAGCTCGAAGAATTCCCCGCGGAAGCTCTGGCGCGCCATGATATACGCGGGAAGTCCCTCGCAGTGGTATGAGCCCGCGAGCAGGGCTTTCGAGCCTTCGTCCACGATAACCCTGTTCACCACGGGTATCAGGTTCATGGCCTCGATCTTTGATTCGGGGAGGACCATGATCTCGTCATTGACTGCCTGCATCCCCTCGGTAATGACCTGGATCGATACCCGCGTACGCTTCACGGTCAGGCGCTGCTCGTTGAATCGCGTAATATTCCGGTGAATTCGGAGCACCGCGTCGGCGGCCTGGGTCGCCTCCCCGAAATTCGCGATGACAATCCCGTCCGTGATCCTGCAGATCACCCCCTTCTCCCGGACGATTTCCTCCACGATGATCGACTGCATGAACCTGTTGACGATGAAAATTTTGCCGATATTCATCGCGGCGATTCCCTGGCGGTAATCCTGGATACAAATCCGCACGATCGTCTTGTGCGGCAGCGCCGCTTCGCGGGGGCCTCCCGGGGACGCGGCAAATTGTTCTTTTCGTTCGAGGAGCTCCATCTCGGCGCCCTCGTATTTCTTGAATATGTTGACGATGAAATGGTCTATCTCCTGCAGTTCTTCGGCGGGCAGCATGGTGAGGATGGGCAGGACGTCGCTGGAAACCGCGTATTCCTCCTTCATGAGTGAAATGAGGAAATACGAAAACTCGACGGACTTGAGCGCGCCTATGCTGTTGAGTATCTCCCGCTGAATTGATTTATTCTTGATAATCATCATGTCGCGGATCGATTTCATCGCATCCTTGTTTCCAAGGTGGACGAGAAGGGTACTCGCATAGATGCGCACCCGTATGGAAGGATCCTTCATATATTCGGTCAGATATTTAATCACCTGCCGGCGGTTCACCCCGCTGTTGGACTGTATTATTGAAGAGAGCGCCTGGAGTATCGCCTCCTTCATATCGTTGCCGGAGCTTTTCAGGAACATCTCGTTCAGGTAGTCGATGTCGCTGTCCAGCGCCGTTTTCCCCAGGCAGTACACGGCGGCGATCCGGGCGGCCGCGTCCTCGCTCCCCTCCGCGATCTTCTTCATCACCGAGTTGATCGCCGTGTTCCCGGAGAGATCCCTGCGCTGAAAAATGGACAGTATGGTAACCAGGTGCCCCGATTCGTCCGCGACGCGCTCGCGGATGAAATCGAGCAGGATGTTAAGCGAGCGCTGGTCCGAAAAAAGGGAGAGATACTTGATCCCGTTCGGCCGGTCCCGTTCGTCCCCGGCGGAGAGCAGTATCTCGAGTTCGCCCAGCATGTAGGAGTAATTCAGCATCGAAAGGCAATAGGCGACGGCGTCGAATATCTCGTCATCCCGGTATTTCTTCACATAGTTGAATATTTTCACCAGGGGACTCGCGGCCTCCATGATTTTCAGCCGGCCGATAATATCGCACATCCTGACGATGCGATTCCTGAGATAGCGCTTTTCGTAATTGAGGCTCTCCAGCCTGGTCGCGGAATTTGCCCTGGATTTCTGGTCCCTCTCGTAGAGCATCTCGATGAGCATGAACAGGTGCTCCCTGTCGTCCGCGGATATGTAGGGCACGTACCGGGCCATCTGCTCGCTTACCACCTTCAGGGAGGCCCGATCTCCGTTACGAAGCGTATAGAGCAGTTGTTTCTTGATATCCGGGTTGAGCCGCTCGAGCACGAACCTTCGTATTTTCCGGAAACTCTCGGGATATTCCTTCTCCCTGACTTCGGTGATCATGAATTCCTTCCGGTAGGTCTCGAAGTAGGAGTCGAGCGTCACCACGAAATAATTGTAAAGCTTGTCCCTCATGAGCATGTTGTGCCGGCTTTCCTTGAGGCTGGAAAAATAGCGCTCGAAGATGCTCACGATAATCGAATTTTTTCTCTCCGTGTCCGCCGGAAGGGCGAGCAGGTTACGGAACAGCTTGTCCGGGTCGCGCAGCTTGTTGACGTTCGAAAGGAGAAGGTGAAGGACCAGGTCCTCCAGTTCCTCGTCCTCGGACGTGAGAGCCTTCATCGTGTAAATAATGAATTCCCGGTGATTGCAGCAGATCATCGCGTTTATGAAAGCCACCTTGCATTTCTTCGAAAGGGAATCGAAGGATGCGGTCGTCTTACCCAGAAGGACGCGTATGTCCACCACGAGCCTGTCCTCCAGCTCGGGGGCATAGGTGTAGGGGATTTCGCTTTCCGCACGGCTCTCCTCCGCCTGCTTGCTGAGTATGTCGGCCAGGATTGCGAGCGAGGTCAGGGTGCTAAAGCTGATCTCGTCGTTCTGTTCCTTCATGAAGGTTTCGAAATCGTGAATATCCCTGAACGAAGCGAGCGCCTCGATCGCACTGCAGCGCAGCTCGATCCTCTTCTCCCGGTCGGACGCCATGGCGGAGAGAAATGATTTTACCTCCTCCGACCCGGCGCAGCGTTCCCGCAGCGCGACAAAAGCCTTCGCGACGGCCTCCGCGGACTCAGGCTGGTCCATATGGGATTCTATAAAGGCGATCAGCGCGCGCGCGTCCGCGGGGCTTCCCACCCTCAACAGGTGATCGAGGATATCGAGCTTTTCGGTCAGGCCCGTATCCCTTTCCTTTAACAGCGCGATGAGCGCCTCCGTAACGGGAGCCTGGTCGAATGATTTAAGCATGGCGACGGCGCTGCGGCGCACGTCCGGATCGAGGGACAGCTCCTTCATGAGTATGCGGGCGCCGTTTTCCGACTTTATAATGCCCAGTATCTTGTGAAAAGCCATGCGCTCGTAGGGCACCAGCTTGAAATTCTTGCTGATCTCAATTTTAAGCGATTGAAGGAAGTCCTTTTCCATAGGAATAGCGCCCCTTTGGCCCGGCGGGCCTTTTTGCAGCACCAAACGAGCCTGCTTGACAAGGATATAACGCAGGCATCGGCCCGTGGCAATAAAAAAACCTCTTCGAAAAAGAACACCAATGACCGGCGGCGGCAGCGCCCTTGATTTACCGTTGTATCGGGGCACATGGGCCTTTTTCCAAAATTCTATTGACTAATTCAGGAAACGCTGTTTTATTATACGGTGACGTGCCGGGTACATAACCGGAGGGGGGCGGTGTATTCCCTATTTCATTTTTTGAATAATGATGCATCATAGGAACAAAAACCTTTTTAAAGGAGTTTTTCGATGAAACGCAAAGCACTGGTATTAATCGTCGCGCTTATGTTCATGGCGGCATTCGTCTCCTGCGGCGGCGGAAGCGGCGGCAAAAACGTGAAGGGCGGCGGCAAAGGCGGCTGTGAACTCTGCGGAGAAGCGACCGGATATGGACAGATATTTGACAACGATACGGCCCTCGCGCGCGACCGGGCGATCGATGACGCTATGAATAAACTGGTCAGCAGCAAGCTGGGAACGTTCGTCCAGGGCTCCTCCATCGTCGAGGATTTCGCCCTTGTTTCCTCCCTGGTGGAGACCAAGTCCTCGGGCATGGTTAAAAACTGGAAGGTCCTCAAGGAAGGCGCCGAGTCAGGTGCGTTCGTAGCGACCATCTACGGCGAAGTATATCCCCAGGCGGTGAATGACACGATCGAGTCCACCCTGAAGAACTATGGACGTCCCAAGTTCATGGTGCTCATGAACGAAACCTTCGAGGGGGTCGCCAACCAGCCCGGGTTCACCGTGACCGAGCTTACGATGATGGAGCTCATGGGCAACGCCGGCTTCGAATTCGTCGACCCCGCCATGACCAAACAGCTCATGTACCGCGATAACGCCCGCATGCAGATGGCCATGGCCGGCCAGGTCAAGGGCGACGTCCAGAGCCTCCTGCTGGACGATGCCGGCGCCGAGGTCATCATCGTCGGGGAAGCGAAGACCAAGGATCAGACCGCGGCGCTCGCCGGAATGTCCGCGAACATGAAATCGAAATCCGCGATCATCAACATCAAGGCTATCGACGTTTATACCGGGAATATCATCGGCACGACCAGCGCCAACGCCCCGGGGGTGCATATCGAAGGGGAGACCGCGTCCAAGACGGCCATCCAGAACTGCCTGAAAAAGGTGCTGGGCAAGATGAACGACCAGACCGGCAAGTTCGAATCCGGCCCGTTCATGAACCAGATCACCAAGACCTTCCTCAAGGCCGCGACCGGACGCATGATCAGCATGAACATAGTCGGGCTTGATTTCGCGCAGCAGACAAAATTCCGCAACGAGGTCCAGAGCAGGGTTCGCGGCGTGAAGAAGGTTTACCCGAGGGGACAGGAAGGGTATGCGACCAAGATCGACGTCGAGTTCGCCGGCAAGACGCATGACCTGGCCGAGGAGCTCATGGCGAAGGCGCCCAAGATGGGATTCCAGATCGAGATCAAGGCGCAGTATCCGAACAAGATTACCATGACCGCTACGAAGAACCCGTAGGGGTCGGTTAATTTTTATCAGAGAATCATTAACATGATAACGAGAAGCGCCGGGCAACCGGCGCTTTCTTTTTGTTTAAGGAACTGTTCCCTGGTCAGTCCGTGACGCCCGGAATGATTACCCTCTGCCGCTTATTAAGCCCGTTCATGGAAACGATGTAGGTGACCGTCGCGTAATCGTCGAACACCTCGTAGGAATCAACGCTCCCCTTTTTCACCACGTCCACGCTGTCGTCAAAGGCCTCTTTCGCGATGATCTGCGCGTTCAGCAGGGCCGCCTCTTTCGCGGTTTCAAGCGCCTGGACCTGGTTGTCGATATTTTCGCGGGGAAAACCCTTCGCCACGATGATAAAGGTGTCGTCGTCCTTGAAGTACTTCTTCACCAGGGCTGAACCGCGCTCCTTCATACCGCTTCCCCCTCCGCACGACGCGAGCGCCGCCGCCACCGCAAGAACCGTTACAAGCATAATGATTTTTTTCATTTCTTTCCTCCGGAATTACAGTCCAAGCTCCGCCGAGATGCCCTGCATGGCCTTGAGCGATATCTCCACGAAACGGGGAAGATCCACGCCTATTTTTTCGCATTCCATGATGATGTCGCGATTCACCGAACGCGCGAACGCTTTCTCCTTCATGCGCTTTACCACCGATTTCGCCTGTACGCTCGCGAGCTTTTTATCCGGGTACACGAGCGCGGTCGCGGTAATGAGCCCCGTTACCGTCTCCCCGGCGGCCAGGGCGTGCTGGAAACGGGTGGCTCGCTTTTCGCCCCCGTGCGCCTCCTCGTTATGAAGCCTCACCGCGTCCACGAGCTCGTCCGGGAGCCCGTGCCCGGAAAGGATTCGGGCCGCCTCCTTCGTGTGGACCGCGAGATCGGCGTTAGTGATCTCGACGTCGATATCGTGGAGCAGCCCCGCCATCCCCCACAGGTCGGCGTCTTCGCCAAGCTCCAGCGCGAGTGCGCGCAGCACCGCCTCCGATGCCAGGCAGTGGCGGATCATGTTTAGTTCGTTCACGTGCTCTTTAAGAAGTGACAATGCCTCATCTCGTGTCATTGACGATTATCGCTCCCCGGTGTCGGTATGCTCACTATAATGCACAGATTTGCGGGCGGGGTCAATAAGAATTAGCGGGTTTCCGGTACGGCGGAATCAAAGGTGACGAATTTTGAAGGTTTGGTCACCGTCATCGTGCCTGGAAAGTCACGTACGGTTCCGGGTACCGGTTGCTCGATTTTGCCCGGAGAGAAAATGGGGTCCGATACCGCCGCGGCAGGGAGGGATCAGTAGTCCCCGCCGGGAAAATTGTCCCTGAAAAACTTCACCTTCTTTTTCTCTTTATCGATATCCGATTTCTCGAGGGTTCCCTTCTCCAGGGCCAGGTCCAGCAGCTTCACCGAATCGCTGTTTTTGTCGTTATCCCCCGCTCCGGGCTTTTTCGAGGCCGCTTTCGCGTCCTCCTTTTCCTCCTCCGCCTGATGCTCGAGATTCCGGATTGTCGCGTCGATGAGGTCCTGGGTCATGAGCGGGATATCATCCGCGTCCACGTCATCGTATTCATTCCTGCGCTTTCTGGGGGCGGCTGCTTTTTTCGCGCGCCCGCGCGCCGGCTTTTTCTTTTCCTTTGCCGCCGGCTTCTCTTCCGGTGCCGGCTTCTCTTCGGCCTTTTTTCCCTCGATGTCCTCGACCATGTATTCGGGAGGGTTTGCGATCTGGAGCTCGAACAGCTTGAC
>SCSX01000038.1 GCA_004297825.1 Spirochaetota bacterium | reverse complement strand
CTTTTTTCTCGAAGCCTATCTGTAAATCTTTCATGAGAACGTCCATCAGGGACTCTACGGAAAACCCTTCCATGGAAAGCACGGCACGGTTAAAATCCCCGTCAATGCCCAGCTTCTTCTTGTAGCTGTTTACGTAGCTGTCTTTAAATTCCTTTCCACTAAAGAGAAAATCCTTATAGTCCCACACGTCCTGGTCAACGCCTTCCTTCGTGCGCACGAACTGGTTACCATGCTTCGCGTAGCCGTAGTCCGCCAGCATCCCGAAAATTTCCTTGTGCATGTTCTTGTTCATGTCGTCGATGGTGGCGGTAAAATTGTCTATGATCTCGTCTACGGCAACAAGCATCTTGAGGTTGGTCGCCCGCTGCTGCTGGGCCTGGTAGTCCTTGAACAAGCCCTCGAACTCGTCGAGCACGCTCGTGTCAACGTTACGCCGGCTCACCTGCGTAAGCGCGAAGCTCGTGTCGATGTCGCCGGCGAGCTTCATCAGATCCTGCGGGATCACGCCCGGCGAGGTCGCCAGCACCTGCGAAAGTATGGCCCCAACGTCGATTTTGTCAATCAAACAATCGCTGCCGTTCTTCCGGTTCACCTCGTCCACCATGCCGTTCACGATGTTCGTAAGGCGAACGGCCATCTCCTGCGCGTCGTCGGTGGTTATGGCCCGCCCCGCGTCCTCTATCCATTCGAACTCCCTGCCGCGAAGCTCCCTGGTTTTGCCGTCCCAATCTTTTTCGCCGGCCGTGATGCGGTCCTTCGTATCGCTTCGCCACTTGCGCCATTTCTCAAGGAAGTTTGCGTCCATATTGTCTCTCCCGTATTCAACATATGGCGCAATAAAAATCCCCGCTATACATCCCGGCCGTTATCATCGGTTTTCTATGTGGTATCCCGCTCAATTCGCTCGAAAATACGCCATCTGTCGGCATTTGTCAACGAAATTGTGGGCGAAGCCCCGGGAACAAAGTGAGATAAAATCGGACCGTCATCGCGGCGGTAGTGGGGATGTGCGCATGTGGGCAGGCCGGGTCACGCACGCGATCATGAACAGCGACGTTTGCGGGCTGTCCACATGTGCACATCAGCCCAACAGCAAAAGGCTCAAAATACGGGGCTTTTCAGGGGCTCACGCGCGAGGGGGTTTCATTCACACGGATACGGCCGCGGCATGGCGCATAATGCCGGAGGTGGGCGAAGTGCCGCGCGTCTTCCCCGCGTGCGCGGCATTTGGGTGAAGCGAAGCGAAACCGCCCACCGTCAATTATGCGCCGTGCCGCGGCAAGCGGACGGGAGGTTTTTGTTTTATCGTACGGCAGGTTTATCGCGTTCGTGCGAAGGTCCAGTTCCGTTCCCGTTGCTCCATGTCCGATATGGATAACTCGTAAAGACCGAGTTACCCACATCAGACATTCCGCCGTGGCGCGCTCATATCATCAGTGCAGCCTGTCGACTTATGGATATCCAAAAGACGGATACCCACAAGCCAACAGGCCGGCTGTCACCAGAGTAATTTTAAAAATCCTTAATTCAACCACTGGCGAGCTAATTACGCTCTCACCAGTCCTCCCGCTCCCGCGGATGACATCGCTCGTGCACCTCTTTCAAATCGGCAATCTCGATCTTCAAATACCGCTCGGTACTCGATATGCTCTCGTGCCCCAGCTGCTTCTGCACGTACCGGATATCCGCCCGCCCTTTGAGCATGTGCGTCGCGCACGAGTGCCGGAAGGTGTGCGCCGTCACGTTCTTCTCTATGCCCGCCGTCCTCATCGCCCGCTTCACAATCCTCCACAGCATACTCACGGTAAGGTTTTTACCGCGAAGCGATACGAAAAGTCGATCGTTGTTTCCCGCTCCAAGCAGTCCCCGCACGCGCTCCACATACCGCGATACCCAATACTTCGCCGATTCCCCAAAGGGGACCACTCGCTCCTTCCCAAACTTCCCTTTCCGCACCACGAGCAGCTTTTCCGTTAAGTCTATATCCCCCATCTGTATGCCGCACAATTCCTCCGAGCGGATCCCCGTGGAGTAGAGAAGCTCCAAAATTGCCCGGTCCCGAAGGCCCTGAAACGTCTCCCCGGCTGCCGCTTTCAGTAACGTATCCATCTCCTCAACCGTGAGCACGTCCTTGATCAAGGGGTTACGCCTCCTGGGTATCGCGATATTCGACGCCGGGTTCCGATACACTCTCTCCTCACGCTCTAAAAACCGGAAAAATACCCGTATGTTCATGCAATACCGCGCGCGGCGTTCCTTCGTTAACGGCTTTTTCCGGTAACCAGGCGCGGAGAGTAAATGGTTCTCGTACGAGCGTATCGTTTCCCTCGTAATCTCAGTAATATCCTTCAGGTCGGGATACTCTTCCCACGTAAAGCGCAGGAAATCCGTAAGCGTCTGCTCGTAGTTCTTGTACGTCTTCGCCGCCAGGCCCAGGCGGCGTACGTATACCAAAAAATCCGAAAGCTCATGGCTGCCTATCATCCCTTGGCCCTCTTTCATATCTTTCATGCCCCAACCTCCTTCGCCCTCGGGTGGCTCATCGCGTGGATATCCCGCAGATCGGATCCACATGCCCGCGCGTATTTTTCGGTCGTTTCCAAGTGCTCATGGCCAAGCATTCGCTGTATCAGGTAAATCGGCGCTCCATGCGCGAGCAAGTGGCTCGCCATCGAGCGGCGCAGGGCGTGGCTCCCTCCGGGAGAGAAAACCAACGCCTCAGCCTTGCGGGCGCGGATCATCTCCTGCACGGATAACGCTTTGATCCGGCGGCCGCCGGCATTAAGGAAAAGAGCGTCTGCGTCTCCGCCTGGCTTAATGAACCGCTCCCGTATCGTCATGTACCGTTCTAAGGAAACGAGGGCCTTCTCTCCCACCGGGACTATCCGCTCCTTCCCGCCTTTCCCATGCCGTACAAATATCTCGCGGTTGTGAAAATCCACATCGTCCACGTCTAAGCCCGTAAGCTCGGACATCCGGAGGCCCGCCGAGTAGAAAAGCTCCACGATAGCCCGGTCTCTGATGCCTTCGAGAGAATCATTCGGGACGTTCAGGATTCTTCTCACCTCATCCTCAGTGAAGACAGGGCGCTTCGGAGAAGAAGGCTCGGTCAAAAGCTCGATCTTCGTCATCGGGTTTACCAAAATCTCTCCCTCTTCCAGCAAGTATCGGTAGAGCCATGTAAGCTGATAGAACGTCGCCCGCGGGAGCGTTGGTTTCTCCTCGCGAACGGTCTCAAGGTAGGCGAGAATGTCCCCGCTCGATGCCTCCT
>SCSX01000037.1 GCA_004297825.1 Spirochaetota bacterium | reverse complement strand
CGATGATGATTTCAATAATTTACTAAATGATTGTATCAATATTAAGAATGATTTTAATATTGTCATAAAAAAACTAAATATAAAATAATTACAAATACCCATGATTAATAAGCGTAAGAAGAGGAAGCTTAATAACGACGATGCTAAATTACCGGAAATAGTTACACCCATAAGAACAGAAGGTAGTAACTTACGCCAACAGGAACAGGTGGTCGGTGTGTCGAGGGAAGAAATGTGGTGTGCTCCATTACCACACCCCAGCGCATTTGCAAAATATGAACAAATCTTACCAGGCTCGGCAGACAGAATAATAGCACTTACAGAAAATGAACAAAAATTTCGACATGATTTTAATTTAGAAATGATGCGAAGTGATCGTGGATTGAAAAAGTTAGGATTAATATTGGCTTTTTCTATAATTATTGTGTTATTAGTTTCCACTGTCATTTTGTATTTAATATCTAATAGTGAATGGATAGCAATATCGTTAATTGGTGAAATTGCTCTTATTGCGAGTCTATTTATCTATTGGACAAGGAAAAATAAAAAAGATAGTATTGTAAGTCAAAACAAGCAAATGGAACGATTATCAGATAATATTGAGAGTCTAAAAAATAATTTTGAAAGGCTTTTAAAATGATATCGCGTAAACGCGAAATGTTAAAGTTTACACACCAGCGACTCACTTCGGCCCTTTTCTATTATAGGCTGCATTTAACTACGGAAAGAAACATCTAATTCCGGTTCTAGTGATTATATTGTTTGTCAAATATATATGGAATTGCAATGCATATGTTATCATCAATGTCTTTAGGCATACCGAAGTGAACGTATGAGAACGACCATCAATATCCCGGAAAGCCTTGTCATCGAGGCGATGAGGCTGACAAAGATAAAAACAAAGACTGACGTGATCAAGGAAGCGCTCGCCAGTTTGATCCAGCGCGAAAAAGTGAAAAATATAAAGGGCTACTTCGGAAAAATTAATCTGGATGTCGATTTAGCAAGACTGAGAAACAGATGAGCCGCATTTTAATCGATACCTCGGTCTAGATCGAGCACTTCCGGGCTCGCATTCAATCAACGCCGGTTTGATAAATGGCTTTATAGATAATATTCCGATATGTATAAGCGACTTAGTCCTTTCGGAATTCATCCTCTCGCTCAAGCATAAAAAAGAGAACGATCAGATAGAACTACTGCTTTCAATCAGAAATATCCCGGATGAAAAGGCACTTCGATTTTTCATTGGTCGATGTCAACAATTGAAATATAATGGTCCTAAATCAATAGATTTGTTGCGAAACTTCGTGATTTTTTTGTTTTACAGAATCGTCACGGTTTCTTATCAATGCTTTTCCGGACGGATGCTATGACGCATGGAAGGATATGATGATTGAACTGGATTTCGACAAGACGGGCGGCCTCATCCCCGCGATCGCGCAGGACGCGGCGAGCGGACAGGTGCTCATGATGGCCTTCATGAACAAAGAGTCATGGGAACTCACCCTCGAGACGGGGATCGTGCACTACTGGAGCCGCTCCCGCAAGGCGCTCTGGAAGAAAGGCGAAACCTCCGGCAACGTACAGGAGGTCAAGGAGATACGCGTGGACTGCGACAACGACTGTGTGCTCATAAAGGTGCGCCAGGTAGGCGAGGCGGCGTGCCACACCGGTTTCGTGAGCTGCTTCTACCGTGTGGTGGACGGAGACACGCTCCGCGAAGACGGCGTAAAGGTGTTCGATCCTAAGCAGGTGTACGGGGGAAAGAAATGAGCGCGCAACAACTGAAACTGGGCCTTCCCAAGGGGAGCCTCGAGCAGTCCACCATAGAGCTTTTCCAGAAGGCGGGCTGGCGCATCTCCGTGTCGTCACGGAACTATTTTCCGTCGATCGACGATCCCGAGATATACTGCGCGCTTATCCGCGCCCAGGAGATGGCGCATTACGTGGAAAGCGGGGTGCTGGACGTGGGGCTCACGGGACTCGACTGGGTACTGGAAAACAATTCCGACGTGGAGTATATCTGCGACCTGGTCTATTCGAAGGTGAGCACGCGCAAGGCGAAATGGGTGCTCGCGGTACCGGAGAATTCCCCGATCAAAAAGATCGAAGACTGCGCGGGGAAAACGATTTCCACCGAGCTCGTGGGCTTCACAAAAAACTATTTCAAGGAAAGAAATATCCCGGTGAACGTCGAGTTCTCGTGGGGGGCCACGGAGGCGAAGGTGGTCGAGGGGCTCGTCGACGCAATCGTCGAGGTGACCGAGACCGGCTCCACGATCCGCGCGCACGGGCTCAAGATCATACACACGCTTCTTGAAACGAACACCAAGCTCATCGCGAACAAGAAGAGCATGGAGGACCCGTGGAAGCGCGGCAAGATCGAGCAGATAGCGCTGCTCCTCCGGGGGGCGCTCAATGCGGAGAACCTCGTGGGCATCAAGATGAATGTGCCCAAGGATGTCATCGACACGGTGATGAAAATCATTCCCAGCCTGACCGCGCCCACCATCTCCGAGCTGTATCACACAAACTGGTTTTCCATCGAGTCGGTGATCAGCGAGGCGGTGGTGCGCGAGATCATCCCCCGGCTCATCGAGGCGGGCGCGGACGGGATCATCGAGTATCCCCTTAACAAGGTTGTGGGGAAGAAAGACGCGCTCGGTTAGCGCCACGGGGAAGGCATGGAGCCGCTCGGGATAAAGGACTGCCGCACGCTCACGCGCGAGATCGCGCACGGCATCGCGGGGCCCAGGTTTTACACCGAACACGCCCCCGAGGTTGAGCGCGCCCGCGCGCGCGCGGCCGGGAGCGGCATGGTCGAAATGGCCGCGGCGGCGATGCGGGAAAAGGGGAGCGCCCTGGGACACGGCTTCGAGCACGCCAGGAGCGTCGCCATGGACGCCGGCGCGATCGTCTATTGCGAGGTTACGGAGACGGGGAGGGCCGATACGCTGGCTGAGCGGGCGATCGCCGCGGGGTACCTGCACGATATCCGCCGCGACCAGAAGGATCATCCCAGGCTCGCCGCGGAATTCGTCACCGAGTTTTTCCGGGAATCGCTCCCCGGCCCCGATATCGAAATCATCACATTTGCGATCCGCAACCACGAGGCGTTCAAGGAACAGGAAATATCGGCGGACGCCGACACCATGCTTCTTGCGAACGCGCTCTACGATGCCGATAAGTTCCGCTGGGGCCCGGATAATTTTCTCTACACCATCTGGGACATGGCCGAGAGTATGGGTTTCAGCCCCAGGACGATATTCCGTCATTACCACAAGGGGATCGAGGGGATTGAAAGAATAAAGCACACCTTCAGGACCGCAACCGGCCGCGCCTACGGCCCCGATTTCATCGACAGGGGCCTCGAGATAGGCAGGGAGCTCTACCGGCTTTGCGGAGAAAAGTGACCGGGATTTCAAAAAATAATGTTCATTACGAGCCGCGTGGAGTATACTTTTTTCTGGAATCGGGTAATTTTTACCGAATTGGATCTCCCGCATAAGCGCCAATGGAAGAATCAGAACTGAATACGAGCCCGGGAAACGGGTCGGAGCAGCACGAGGGCAGGCTGCTGGTGGTGGACGATGAGCAGCTCGTCCGCAAGGCGCTTTCGCGCTATCTCGCGAAGAAGGGCTATTCCGTCGAGGTGGCGGAGGACGGCATCCAGGCGATCGACAAGCTGAGCCAGGACCCGTTCGATCTCGTGCTCACCGACCTCAAGATGCCGAACCTGGACGGACGCGAGCTCATGACCATCATGGCGCAGAAGTTCCCCGACATCCCCAAGATCGTGCTCACGGGATTCGGCACGAACGAAGACATCCTGCTCGCGCTCAAGACCGGGGCCTACGATTTCATTACCAAGCCCATCATGGATTTCGATATCCTGCACCACGCCGTCGAGCGGGCGCTTGAGCGCCGCAGGCTCGCCACCGAAAAAAACCGCTATATGGAGCAGCAGCGCCGGGTGAACGACGTCACCGCCATGCTGAACAGGGGCAAGAAGACCGAAGAAATATTCAAGATGCTGAACACCACCTTGAAGGAAATTATCCCCTTCAACAAGCTCACCCTGGCGCTCATCGAGGAGGCCACCCGCATGGTGGTTTCGAAGCTCGTGGAGTCCGATCAAACGGTGATACTGGGGGTGGGGGAGCGCTTCCCCATCTCGGAATCCTCGCTCAAGGAAGTCGCCCGGGACAAGGACGTGCTTCGCATAGACGACCTGGAGGAGTATATCGGCGCGCATCCCGGGTCGCGTACGACCCGCGTGCTCATCGAGGAGGGCATGCGCTCCTCCCTGGTGCTCCCGCTCATCATCAATAATATCACGCGCGGCTTCCTGATATTCAACTCGGTGGAAAAGGCCGCGTTTACGAACGAACATGCTTTGTTCCTCAAGCTGATATCGGGCCAGATCGCGTTCAGCATTCAAAGGGGCGAGCTGCTGGAACAGCTTGAGCTGCACACGAAGAACCTGGAGCACCTGGTCAAGGTACGCACCCACGAGATACTCAAGACGCAGAAGACCACCATCTTCGCCCTTTCCAAGCTCGCCGAGGTGCGCGATCCCGAAACGGGCCAGCACCTGGAGCGGATACGCAACTACAGCGTGCTTATCGCCCAGATTCTGAAATACTCCGGGCACGAAACCGAGATCACCAACCTGTACCTTCGCGACCTGTACGATTCCTCCATCCTGCACGATATCGGGAAGGTGGGCATTCCGGATTCCGTGCTCCTGAAGCCCGGCGTGCTTACGGTGGATGAGTTCGAGATCATCAAGACACACACCACGATCGGCTACAACGCGCTCAAATCCGCGTCGCGGGACCTGGGGGAAAACTCGTTCCTGAAAATGGCCATGGACGTGACGTTGTACCATCACGAGCAGTGGAACGGCCAGGGGTACCCCGAAGGGCTCAAGGGGGCCGATATACCCCTCGCCGCGCGCATCGTGACCATCGCGGACATCTACGACGCCTTGGGCTCCAGGCGCCCCTACAAGGAGCCCTTTCCCCATGACCAGTGCGTCGATATCATGAAACACGAATCCTACCGGTTTGACCCGCTCCTCTTCAAGATATTTCTTGATAACACGGAGGAGTTCCATAGAATACATAAAGAATTCAGCTGATCCCGCGGAAAGGTGGACGTATGAGAGCACAGCAGATGAGCTTCAGGCTAGGCGGTCCTATTACGCCCGTCGTAAAAAAACTTATGATCATAAACGCCGCGGTGTTTCTCATCCAGGAGCTCGCCGGTATTTTCGAACCGGGGGTGATCGAATCTTACCTGGGGCTCAATCACCAGGGGCTCGTGGGCGACCTCAGGGTGTGGCAGCTCTTCACCTACATGTTCCTGCACGGCGGGTGGTTCCACATCATCTTCAACCTGCTGGGGCTATGGATGTTCGCGGGGGACCTGGAAAATCACTGGGGAAGCGGCAGGTTCCTTAAATACTACCTGTTCACGGGTATCGGCGCGGGGATATTCATCGCGCTCATGAACTCGATGATCCAGGTCCGCTACCTGGGGCTTCTCCCCCCGTATCAGCCCACGACGATCGGCGCCTCGGGCGCGCTCTACGGGCTCCTCCTGGCGTACGGAATGACCTGGCCCAACCGCGAGGTTTTACTGTACTTCCTGTTCCCGATCAAGATGAAATACCTGGTGCTCATTTTCGGTGCGCTCGAGTTTTTCGGCACCCTTTCGAGCCTGCGCGGCGTGGGGGGGAATGTCAGCCATATCGGCCACATGGGGGGAATAGTCACGGGGCTTGTGCTCATGATGGCGATGCGGTCCGGGGGACGTGAGCGAACGGCGGGACCGGGGCCGATAGGCGGGTTCCTGAAAAAGCTGCGCCTCGCGAAGAAACAGCGCGCGATCAGCGAGCGGATCGAGGCCAAGGAGATCATCGATACGCTCCTGGACAAGATTGCGCGGCAGGGGATGAGCGCGCTTACCGCCGCGGAGCGCAAGAAGCTGGAATGGGCGCGACGACACTATTACCCGGAGAAGACAGAGACGATCCACTGAGCGGCGCGGCGTTTTATAATTGACAGGAGCCTTCCCGTTGACCAGTCTCTTGGAGAGTGTACATCTTCCCCGGAGAAACGGCCGCCATGTACTGGAACAGCGAACTCGAAACCATCGATAGAAAAACCCTTCGCGCGCTTCAGCTCACGCGTCTGAAAAAGGCGCTGGAGGCCTCCGCGAGCACGACCCACTATAAAGCCTTATTCGCGAAACACGGGATCGACGTCGGGAAGATGACGACCCTCGATCACCTGAGGGAAATTCCCTTCACCTCAAAGCTCGACCTGCGCGGGAGCTACCCGGACGGAATGGTCGCGGTTCCCCGCAGGGAGATCGTGCGCATGCACGCGTCGTCGGGGACCACGGGGAAATCGACCGTGATCTATTATACGCGGCGCGATATCGACGAATGGGCAAACCAGGTGGCGCGCGGGATCGTGGCCACCGGCACCACCGCGGACGACGTGTTCCAGAACATGATGGGGTACGGACTCTTCACCGGCGGGCTGGGGCTGCATTACGGCGCGGAGAAGGTGGGGTGTTTCGTCATCCCCGCCGCCTCCGGCAACACCCTGAAGCAGATACAGTTCTTTCAGGATTTCCACACCACCGTCATGCACATCACGCCGAGCTATTCCCTCCACCTCGTGGAGGTCATCAGGGAGAACGGGATCGACCCGCACGAGCTCACCCTGAAAAAAGCGTACCTGGGCGCCGAACCATACTCGGAGGCGACCCGCGACAGGATACAGGAGCTCTACGGGATCGACGCCTACAACAGCTATGGGCTCTCCGAGATGAACGGGCCGGGCGTCGCCTTCGAGTGCGTGCACAAGAACGGGATGCACCTCTGGGAGGACTATTACATCGCCGAGATCATCAATCCCGAAACGGATGAACCGCTCCCGGACGGCGCGGAGGGCGAGCTCGTCCTCACCCACATCAACAGGGAAGCCATGCCCATCATCCGCTATCGGACCAGGGACCTCACGCGCTTCATACCCGAGCCCTGCCCCTGCGGGCGCACGCATCGGAGGATCGAACGTATCAAAGGGCGCACGGACGACATGATGATCATAAGCGGCGTGAACGTCTTCCCGTCGCAGATCGAGACCGTGCTCATGAACATCCCCGAGACGGGAAACAACTACCAGATCGTCCTCGACCGGGAACACAACCTGGACCGAATGCATATAAAGGTAGAGCTGTCTTCGCAAACGTTTCATGGCGATCTCAGGGAGCTCGATCGCCTTAAAAGAAAGCTCGGGGAGCATCTCAGGGCGCTCATTACCATAAATCCGCGCATCGAGCTCCTGGAGCCCGGTTCGCTTCCGCCCAGCATGGGAAAGGCCCAGCGGGTCGTCGACAACAGGAAGATTTAAGGGAGGCAGGCTATGCCGCACCAGGTATCGGTATTTGCAGAAAACAGGCCGGGGAAGATCGAGCGCATCACGGGGGCGCTCGCCAAAAAGGGCATCAATATCCGCGCGATCACCATCTCCGATTCGGGGGATTACGGCATCATCAAGCTCCTGCTCGACAGGCCCGAGGATGGGGTCGAGTGCCTCAAGGGGGAGGGAATCGCCGCCACCCTCAAGGATATCGTCGCCATCCGCGTCAAGGACAAGCCGGGGGGACTCTTCGAGGCGGCGGCATTTTTGAGGAACCTGGACGTGAACGTGGAGGACGCCTACGGCTTCATGGTGAAAAGCCACGAGGACGCGGTGTTTGTCTTCCAGGTGGAAAACGCGAAGGCGACCGAAAAACTCATGAGCGAGTCAGGCTTCACCGTGCTTACCGATAAAGAGCTCTATCTCCTGTGACGTTGTGCGAATGGGCCAATCCCGTAGAGACGCGATTAATCGCGTCTCTACGGGATTGGCGTTCATTCGCGTTCATTGGCGGTTACTATGACCGTGTAATAGGCAGCCGGCGGTATTCAGAGGGAAACTTTATTCTTCAAGCAGGGTACATAATGAAAAAAAGTATATTCGCGCCGATACTCATTCTCTGCATATCGGTATCCTCCTGCTCCCTCATGCAATCGAGTTTCAAGAAATCGCTCGACGGGCCCCGGGGCTTGGTGACCCTCCCTGGTCTCACGGGCGAGGCGCGCATCAGCCGGGACGCCTTGGGCGTGCCCTACGTCGAGGCGCAGAGCGAGGACGACCTGTTCTGCGCCTTCGGGTATGCAAGCGCATCGGACCGCCTGTGGCAGATGGTCCTCATGAAGATGGTCACCCAGGGACGGCTTTCGGAAATAATCGGGAAGGACGGCATTCCCATAGACGTCTTCATGCGCTCACTGGGCCTGAAGCGCTTCGTGGAAGCGGCCCTGGCCGAGATGGATGCCCCGACGAAAAAGGTGCTCGAGAGTTACGCGCGCGGGGTGAACGCGTACATCGCGGCGCATGAATATCTGCCCCCCGAATTCAGGCTCGCCGGCTACAAGCCCGAAGAATGGAAACCCGGGGATTCCTTCTACGTCTTCGCGATGCTGAACCTGAGCGTCTCGTTCAATTTCCTCGAGGAGCTGAACTACCTCCTGCTCGCGGGGCGGGTGGGGTACGAGAAGGCGGCGTGGCTCTTCCCGGTGTACCAAGACGAGGACATCCCCTTCGACGAGGCGAAAAAACTGGACGCGGCGACCCGGAAGGAGCTCATTGCCCTGAACGGCGAATGGGGCGCGCTGCGCGAAAGGCTGCGCGGCTTCGTCCCCGTGGGCATCCCCGCCTCAAACAACTGGGCGCTCTCCGGGAAAAGGACGAAGAGCGGGAAATCGATCGTTGCGAACGACACACACCTGGAGCTCACCATGCCCAACGCGTGGATGATGGCGCACCTGAAATGTCCCACGTACGAGGCGGCCGGCGTCATGGTCCCGGGAATTCCCATCGTGAACCTGGGCTTTAACGGCAGGGTCGCGTGGGGCGCGACGATGGTGATGGCGGACAGCCAGGATATATTCGTCGAGAAACTGAAAAAGGAAGGAGACCGCACCCTATACCTGTACAAGGGCGAATGGCTCCCGGTCGAGGAGCGGGTAGAGAGGATCATGACGGGCAAGGACGAGTGGGTTGACGTGCGCATCCAGGGCACGGTGCATGGCCCGCTCCTGAACGACGCCCTCGCGCAGATGCCCTTCCCGCCGGTCATGCCCATCCAGCCCGTGCCCATGGTGGCCCGCTACGGCCTCGCCCTGTCCTGGGCATGCGAGGAGGGAGCCCGCACCTTTGGCGGTTTTTATCGCCTGGGGAAGGTCGCGAACGCGGCGGAGGCAAGGCTGGCTATCGCCGATATTAAATGCATATATCTGAACTTTGTATACGGGGATCGGGACACGGTTGCGTGGCAGGTTTCCGGAAAATACCCGATCCGTAAAAAGGGCAGGGGCCTCCTCCCGTCTCCCGGCTGGGACGGTGAATACGACTGGACCGGGTTCGAACCATTCGAGAAACATCCGTTTTCCACCAACCCGGCCGAGGGATTCATCGCCACGGCGAACCACCGCACCGTGGAAAAAAATTTCCCGGTCACGCTCACCTCGAGTTGGTACAACCCGGACCGGGGGGAGCGGCTGAACGACGTTCTTTCGAAGATGAAGGATGCGGGCACGGAAGATATGTTCGCCCTGCAGTTCGACCGCTATTCGAACATGGCGAAAAAGATCCAGGGGCTCCTGCACAATTCCCCGGCGTCCCCCGGGATTCGCCGCGCTATCGAGGATTTAAAAGACGCGAAGACGAAGGCGCGCGCGCTCGAGGCGCTCACGATGTTCGCGCCGGGCGCGTTCGACTGCGTCATGGACCCGGGGTCGGCGCACGCGGCGGTGATGGGCGCCTTCATGCACGAGGCGACCAGGGCGATTTTCCTGGACGAGCTTGGTCCCGACGACGCGGCCGGCTGGAAGGCCTTCGCGGACGTGAACATCTCGTCGTATTCGGCCCCGGAGGACCACCTGCTCTTCAGGCCTGAGTCCCCCTTCTGGGACGATATCCGTACCGTCGAGCGCGAGGAAAGGCCCGAGATACTGGCGCGCGCCCTAGGGGCGGCGATTGCGCTCTGCGAGAAAAAGATGGGCGGCGACCGGGCGGAATGGAAATGGGGTTCGCTCCACACCTACCACTGGAGGCACGATTTCACGAAATCCACAATGTTCTTCCACGATTACCTGAACAGGGGCCCGTACCCGGCGGGGGGTGACGTGCACACCGTAAATGTATCGGCCTTTTTCTGGGGGAAGGATTTCGAGACGATCGTCATCCCGGCCATGCGGCTCGTGGTCGACTTTGGCCTGGAGGAGCCTGCATTCCTTGTCACGGTGCCGGGCCAGTCCGGGAACCCGTCGAGCGAACATTATGCCGATATGCTCCCCCTGTACCTTGAGGGGAAGAATCATCCCCTTCCTTTCGGAAGCGAGCGGGTAAAGGCGCAGTACGGAACTACACTCATCCTGAGGCCCGGTCCGGCCGCGGCATTCAAATATTCCGGGGAACGGTAACGGCGCGCCAAAGATGAACAGGCGATATCGGAAAACCAAAATTCAAAGCGAGGTCGGGAAATGATCATTCGGAGAAGGGGAATTTTTACGGTTACACTTGCCTCCCTGTGTGTCGCGGCGCTCGTCGTCGGGTGCGCATCGCAGCGCAAGGCTCCCGTCGCATCGGAAAAGCTCGGTGCGCTCGAGGCGAAGGCGAAGCAGAGAAACCCGAACGAGCCCCCGGATTATGCGATGCTGCGCATCGGCACCGAGATGCACACCACCAGGATTAACAGGATCGCGATCGATGCCATGAACCGTTACGTGGCGACCGCCTCGAACGACAAGACGGTGAAGGTGTGGGAGATCGCGACAGGGAAGCTCGTGACCACCCTGCGCCCGCCCATAGGCGAGGGGAACGAGGGGAAGATATATGCCGTCGCCATCACGCCCGACGGCAGCACGATCGCATGCACGGGCTGGACGGGCTGGGACTGGAACAGGAACGCGTCGATCTATTTTTTCAACACGCAGTCCGGCGCGCTCCTTCATAAGCTGGACGGATTCCCCGGGGTGATTTTCAATCTGGTCTATTCCAGGGACGGAAGCCATCTGGCCGTATGCCTGGAGGGCAGCTACGGGATGCGCGTCTACCGCACCGCGGGTTTTGAGCTCGTGGGAAGCGACAGCGGGTACGGGGCGCAGTCCAACGGCGGGGATTTCGACGCGCGCGGCAGGCTGGTTACGACCTCCTACGACGGGTCGCTCCGCCTCTACGACGAAAAGTTCGACTTGATAAAGAAAATCAGCACCAAGAGTTCCAAGGATCCGTCCCGTGTCGCTTTTTCCCCGGACGGCTCCCTCATCGCCGTGGGGTTCGACAGGCAGCCCAAGGTGGACGTCTATTCCGGGGAAGATCTGGAGTATCAGTACTCCCCCGACACGGAGGGCGCAAAATGGGGGCTCTTCAGCGTGGGCTGGTCGATAGACGGCGCGACGCTGTACGCGGGGGGATCGTATGACAACAACGGCGTGGTGCCGCTCTTGAAGTGGGCCTACGCGGGGAAGGGGCCAAAACAAGAGCTCGCGGCCTCCTCGGATTCCATACAGCAGATCCTTCCGCTCGCGAACGGGAACGTCCTGTTCTGCACATCCGAGCCCTCGTGGGGCGTCTTCAACCCATGGGACCAGAGGGTGATGTACGTGTCGCCGCCCATCTCCAATTTCAGGTTCAAGGATACACGCTTCTCCGTGTCGCGGGACGGATCCATGGTTCTTTTCGGCCTTACGTACAACCAGAAGGAGAAGGCGCTCTTTTCCCTCCGCGATCGGGCGCTCACGCCCGCGCCCGTCGTTATTCCGGACGACCTTGAGCGTCCGCGCGAAAGCAGCGAGTCGATAAAGATTATTAACTGGAAGCACAACCTTGCGCCCTCGGTCAACGGTGCTACCATTTCCCTTGACAGGAACGAGGCATCGAGGAGCGTCGCGGTACAGAGTGACGGCTCCGGATTTCTCCTGGGAGCGGACTGGTATCTGCGCTACTTCGATGCATCGGGAAATCCCGTCTGGAAGGTGCCCGCGCCGGGGGTGGCGTGGGACGTCAACCTCTCAGATGATGGCAGGTTTGCGATCGCCGCGTTCGGAGACGGAACAATCCGCTGGTTTCGCGTTTCGGACGGGAGCGAGCTCCTGGCCCTTTTCCCGCACAGCGACGGGCGGCGGTGGGTGGTCTGGACGCCGCGCGGGTATTTCGACGCGAGCGACAAGGGCGACGAGTTGATAGGCTGGCATATCAACCAGGGAATGGACAGGGAGGCGCTCTACTTCCCGGCCTTCGCCTTCGCCGACGAACTCCGGCGCCCGGAGATAATTGACGAGGTGCTGCGGAGCGCGGATACGGACGATACGGTGACCGCACGCCTTCAGGTCAATTACCCCGATGTAAGCGAGCTCATCCCGGGCATAATGGGCATGATCGAGAAAAACAAGGCCGCGGGTGAGAAGAACGCGGCCCAGGTCGCCAGCGTGCACCAGGTCCACGCGCGCAACAACCAGGTGATAATCGCCTCGGGGAAAATCGGCGAGAGCCTCAAGATCGGGGACAGGGTTTACGTGATGCTGGGCGACACGCGCGTTACGCTCGAGGTGATATTTCCCATGCAGACTGTGGCGAAGTGCATGGCCGTGGGCCAGGATGTCATGTACCTGCGGCTCCTGACGCCGGGGATGCCGGTCTTCAAGTGAGGCAGCTCATTTGTCCATCATGAGCTCCATCTTGAATTTTTCGAGAAAGTAGACGGAGGATCCCCACTCGAGGTCGGACGCCTGTAAATCGCTGAAAACGATTTCCCGCACGAGCGGGAGGGTCCCGAATCCCTTCGTGCGCATCTCCGCCAGCTTTTCGGTCACGCTGTAGACCTCGCGGAGCGTCATGAACCCGGATGAAACCCCGTCCGGGAACGTGATGCTGTAAAACGGCTCGTCTCCCATATGGCGCGCAACGCTGGCCGGAAAGGCGTGCGTGGACTTGTATTTCGCGAGGTAAAGTTGCTCCACGTCCCTGGTGTCGTCCGTGAGGGTGTACTTACCCAGCTTGTCCAGGCGATGCGCGTAGATCCTGATCCGCTTTTCGTCCAGAAATGACATCCTGTCCCGCGCGCGCACGGCGGTGACGGTTTTTTTACTGAAATCGTACAATGCGCAGAGCGCGGAATCCCTGTGCCTCCTCTGTTTCGCGAACACGAAGAAATTCCCTTTTTCGTTCAGGAGGCTAATGAGCACCTGGTCGCTCCTCTCTTCGTACAATATCGTGATTGAGTTTTCCTGGTGTATCTTCGCGAGCATCGCGTGGGAGGCGAGCGAGTCCTCGTCGCTGTGGAACCGGTAGCGTATGTTTTTCCGGGGTTTCAGGGACACGGTCGTGTGGAATTTCGACGGGTTCGCGAAGACATGGATCACCAGCTTGCCGCCCTCGCGTTCGGCCATGATCAGCCTGTCCTGGAACTGGGCGACGAAGCGGGCGCTCTTCGTGGCAGCGGACTCCACGATGAAGGCGTATGCCTCCTTGAAGAGCGTGATCACGCGCTTGTAGAGCTTCTTGAACGGCTCGGGGGTGCTCACCACGCAAAATTCCTCGAGGGGCAGATTCCTGACCAGGCCGTCGGAGAGCACCTGCTGGAGCACCCTGAGGATCGCGTCCTCGCCGTCGTATTCATGAAGGAACGACTCGCCCCAGCTCGAAAAATACAGGTGCTGGACGCTCACGATACGTTCGGCATTGTCGCGGTTGAAATTCACCACGACCAGGTTCGCCATGCTGAAGGAGGGTTTGATAAAGTACTCGTTTTTCACGCGCACGCGATCTCCGGAAAAGAGGGCGCTCACCTGGTTCAGGAGCTCGGTCACGAGCGTCTGGTTGACCCTCGTGTAACCGGACTGGATGTTGAGCCTGGAGAATACCGGGTCGTATATCTGGTTCAAGGTCATCCAGATGAGGAGCCGGAGGAGGCTGGATTCGATGCGCAGGGTGGTGGCGGTGATTTCGTCCTTTTCGTTTTTCACGCGCTTGAAGAGACGCCACTCGGTTTCCTGCAGGCCCTGCCCGGAAGGCTCAATGTAGAGAATGGCCTCCGAGGGTGTGTCCTTGAACGTAATGAACTGCTCGATCTTGTTGGGCTCGGTGGTAAAATGGCTCTTGATTTTCCTGCTGAGAAGAAGAAAATCGGTCTCCGATATTTTCTTATCCAGGCGCAGGGCCGGGATCTGCGTGGTGATTTTCTGGTAGCTCAGGAGCATGAATTTGCGCACCGCGTCCCAGAAGGATTTTACCCGGTTGAATTCCCACTCGTCGAACTGGTCCAGGTCCCTGATCCGGGGCAGGTCCCAGTTCCATTCCTTGACGTAGCGGAACATGACCGCGACCTTGTAGGGAATGTTTTTTTTGTCCTTTATTCCCACGTACTTCGAAATCTGGGGATCGACCTTTAAATACAGGTTCTGCTTGAGTATGTCCACGAGACCCTGGTCCTCGAGGGCAGCGCTGTAGTAATCGCATACCTCCTGGAACATGAGGAGGTAGGAATCGAGGATGCCGTTATCCAGGTTCTCCCTGAGAATGTTCATTTTGATTTTCTGACTCAGGAGGGGAGAATCCGCCTTCCCGAATATATACTTCTCCAGCACGCCGATCTTCAGGATGGATTTGAACGGGTTGCCCAGGGACTTGATGATCTGGAAGAGTGCGGCCCCCAGGAAGTCCTCGCGGGAAATTTCGTACAGGTTGCCCAGGTCCACGAATTCGGCTTTTTGTTCCGCGGGGAGCCTGTTGTAGAGCAGGTCGTACTCCTCGTCGCGGACGAACTGCGGGAGCACCCACCAGAAGGGAACCTTGCCCGCGATGATGATCGAGCTCCGGAAGAACTCGTCCATGAGCACCGCGCCCACCGTGGAGCCGAACGCCTCCTCGTCGTCCTCGGCGAAGATATTGTTGCGCACGCTTTCGATATCGTTCACGAAGAGATGGATGGGGAGCCTGATTTCCGATTCGACCCATCGCTGAACGGCTTCGACTTTTTTGCGGAAGTTCGCATAGGGCAAGGGGCCCACCGCGGCGCGGGAGACGCACACCCAGTAATCGAAGTCCGATTTCTTATTATAGGCGACCGTGCCCACGCTGCCCATAACCGCCAGCATCTCCACGAACTGGTTTTCGGCAGGAACGTCGGTTCGCACGCCGGCGAATTTACCCCTGAGGAAACGGCGGGTGTCTTCATCGGGACTGTAGGCGTATACCCCGAGCGGGACCTCGCCCTCGACGTATCCGGGGAGCTTGGGGGTGTTCACCGAGAGAAGGAACGGGATGAGGTTAAGGGTCCTCCTGACGGTGGCGCTCGAGATGAGGGACTGAAAGCGCTCGAATTTGATGGCGTTGCAACGCTGAAACCTGGCCTTGTTCTGGGAGATCGTTTCTATAAAATCCATGCCGTGCTACGCGCGCAGTGCTGCCGCGTCCTCGAAAATTTCAGTTAACGCCTGAAACAGGGGACGCGCCTCCAGGCTTATGGGCCGTCCCGCGCTTTTCACGCGGTAATCCGCGTGCGCGAGAAGCGGGAACATGAGCGCAAGCCTCTCGGGCGGGGTCAGGCGCGCCTGCTCGAGAAAGGCGTCGGCGCCCCTGCCGCGCACCTGGACTTTCCCGAGCGCTTCCTCCGGCCGGGCGCCCGCTCCTACGAGCGTGTGGAAAAGCTCAATCTGCTCGGCACGGTGAAAGAGGCGCCCAAGGAGTACGAGTTCGGGGGTATTGTCCTCCATGAGTTTTCGGAAAAGTTTGAACGCTTTTTTATCGCACATGAACACCATGTCGGTGAACTGGAACATGCCCGCCTCGCCCTGATCCTCGATAAACGGCAGGATGTCGCTGCCGGTCACGAGGGAATTTCCCGGGAAGGCGCCGGCGATAAGTTCGATCGCCTCGTCGAGCTTCCTGGTGTCGCGGCCGGTTCGTTCCACGAGGAGCTCGGCGGCGGTGCGGTCGATCCTGATCCCGGCCTCGGTGAGCCGGGTGCGCAGGATTTCATACATGTCCTTTTCAAAGGGACGCCAGAAATGATAGACGCGGGTGCGCTCGAGCAGGGCGCCGGTCATGAATTTGGGCGGGCGGTTTTCAGGGGTAGTCATGACCAGGGTTACGCCCTCCGGCCGCGCGCGGATCATTTCTTCGAAAATGCCCGCGGTCTGGGCGCCCGCGGGCATTCCCTGAATGTTGAGCGCGACACATACCTTTTTTTCCGAGAACATGGACCGTATGAGCGCGAATTCCGCGGCGCGCATGAACTCGTCCATCTCCACGTGAAAGCGTCCCGTCGCCGAACTGTCCGCCTCCCCGCCCAGGATTTTCGCGATGATGCGCCCTATGGCTTTTTCCTTTTCCCCTTCGTCCTCGCCAATGAGAAGATAGGTGGGATGCGCGGCACCCCCCTTGATGTCGGTCCAGAATTGCCGGGACGCGGGGTAGCGTGTTTTTTCGGCCGTCATTTTCTTCCCTTTTCTTCGCTGGTCATAAGCTCCGTGTACCAGCCGGTCACTGTTTTTTTCGCCACACGCTTCGCGAGATCGAGGAGCACTCGGTCTTGAACGGCCTGTTCGTTCGAGATGGGCGGAACCAGTTCGGAGTAGGTTTCGAAGGCCTGTATGTCGGCGTCGCGGAATATTTCGTGCCCGGTCTTTACCTCGACAAGGCTCACGGAGGCGAGCACGCGAATTCGTTTTTTAACGGGAAGCCCCGCACCGTTGAATTCGGTCACCTGGACCTGGCAGGACAGGATTCTTCCCTCGAGCAGGAGGTCTGCCTCCTCCTTCCCGTCCACGACGCCAAGCCTGCCGTCGCGGGCGATTTCCTCCCGGACCTTGATGCTGACGCGCGCTGAAAGAGAGGGAACGGGGGACCGGTTTTCAAAATCCGGGACGACGATGCGATTCGCGGAACGGGGTATCACCGGCTCCCCGCTCATCTTCCCCATCACGCGATCCACGGCGGCGACCTGCGTTGCTCCCCCCGCGCACGCGCAGGCGACAAGCAGGAGCAAGGCCGGCCCGTACACGGACGGCCGCACGCACGCGCGGGTGCGCGGTGAGCGAATTATTCCGCCCGGGGAAAATATTTTTTCTAAAGTTTTGAGCACGACCGGCCGATTTATTTATTGATCATTTTACACTGGCTGTCTTCCCGATGATGCCAGAACGGCACTCTCATAGAAGACTGACTATGGTAACAACGGGATATTATGTATCCCGTATTTTTTTGTTCCCAGGGTCCCGGTTGCCGCACGGAGCCGCCCGGACATACTACCCAACCGGGCCGCATGGCTACAACCATAAAATGACACGATCCCCGCCTTGCGGCGGGGCCCCTACATTTCCCTGATAATCTCCTTGATGCGGTAAATCTGCTCGATGTATTTTCGCGCGGGACGGTCCCAGTAATAGACGGAATTTTCCGCGTTCATGCGCGCCCGGTGCACGATCTCCGCGGACATGCCGGTCATGAATTCGTTCGCGCGCGCCATCGCGTCGTAAAACGCGGATGAGGTGAAGTCCGAGAACAGGAAGCCATTGCCCTCGACCTCGTCCTCGCGCACCCTGACGGGAACCACGGTATCGCGCAGTCCGCCCGTGGCGCGGGCCACTACCAGGCAGCCCGCCGAAAAGGCTTCGATCTGGGAAATGCCTCCCGGCTCGTTCATGGAAGGCATGCCGAAAATATCGGAAGAGAGCAGCGGAACGCTTATGTCCTGGAAACCGAACGACACGTTGACCGAGTCCGGGTAGATCTGACTGAGCAGGTAAAGCCCGTGCGCCAGGTCCTCGCCGCGGCGGTCCCCTGAAGACACGGCCCCCCCGATAATTGCCTGCAGGCCCAGCGTATCGAAAAGGCCCTTAGACGATTCGAGAAGAAGCTGAAATCCCTTCTGCTCCGTGATCCGGTGAATCATGCAGAAGAGCATGCAGTCCGGGTCGACCGCAAGGCCCCGTTCCATCTGGAGGATGAGCTTGTTGCGGAGCCTGCGCGCCATCCAGAGCCGGTCGGCGTTCGTTATTGAATCGATCCCGCCGGGCTTGAGCAGTTCCGGGCACCGTTGCGCGATCTTCTCCTCAAGGGCCGTGTTGCCGCGAATCGTTTCGAGAAGTTTTCCCTCGTTTCTTTCGATGAATCGCGAAGAGGCGAAGTTGGCGCCGATACGCTCCTTGAAGTCCCGGCCTATGGCGTTACTGATGCCGATGACATCGTGGAGGATGTGCTCCAGCCCGTCCGAGGCGTACTCGATCTGGACGGCGTAGCTGGGGCTCACGGTGATCGTGCGGTCCGCGAAGCGGATTCCCGCCGACATGCAGTTAAGGCGGTCACCGTGCACGGGATCGGAGAATTCCGCGGCGCGCCACGAGGGCAGGTTGAACAGGCCGAACAGGTCGAAGCCGCGCTCCCACCGGTGATAGGAATCGAAATACTGCCACCCGCCGTTATGGATGATGTGCAGGAAGGTCGTGCGGAAGAAATTCGGGTTCTCCCGGTAGACATGGTCGCTGCGCACGATGCCGTTGAACAGGCCCGCGTACGCGTCGTTCGTGAAGGTGAACAGGGGCCTTAGGCCGAAGGTGCAGATAACCTCCGCGCATGCGCGCGCGAAGGCGATGCGCCTGCGGAGCTTTTCCTCCGAGGTTATTCCCCAGTAGAGCCCGTCGAAAAACTCGTAGTGGTCCAGGAGGAAGTAACCGATGCCGTCCACGGTCCCCCTGCTCACGCCCACCTCGTACTCCGCGCCCATGATCCGAAACCGGACATTCACTCCGGTGTAGCGGATATCGTATTTCTTGACGGCGTCCTGCATGCGGGCCACCGCCTTCTCGTCGCCGCTGCGGTAAAAGCCGGTGATCACGTAGACTTCCTCGCCCATCTTGACGAGCTCGCGCGGAAGCTCGTACACGACATTCGCGAGGCCCCCGCTCTTGGAGAAGGGGTCGGCCTCCGCCGAGAGGAACACCATGGGGTCGCGGCGGTTGTGACTCTCGAGCGAGGCGCCCAGCGCGCGCAGCTTGTCGTCGCCATGCCGCGCGAACTCCGCGATGAATCCCGTCGCGCCGGCGGCGGAAAGGTACCCGTCCTCCACCATGTGAAAAAGCGCGCGCTTGATCCCGATCTCGAGCTCGTACCGGTTCCGGTCCCAGAAAAGCGGAACGAGATGCTCGCTCACGTACCCCGCGAACTCCTCGAAGTGGGACGCGTGCGCGCAAAGCTCGTTGAACGCGAAATTCGAGGAGAAAAGCTCCAGGCCCGATATCGCACAAAGGCGGAAGAACGAGTCGCGCAGGAAGTCGGCGTAATAGTCCTCGGGATTATCGACGGCGCGCAGCCGGAGGAGCTTTACGCGATCGGTGTAGGAGACAATGGTGTTGATGCGGGCGCTCTTGAGCTCCCGGCCCTTGTAATAGCTGTAGTGCCCGGTGACCTGCGAATAGATTATGTCTTCCACACGGTAGTAGGCGCTGTCGGGAATGGGAAGCGCGGGGTTGTCGAACTGGATCGAGGCGTGCTGGGTCGAGTCCGCGAAGTTGAACACGCCAAGGAATATCCCGGTATCGGTGAATTTCGCCGAGGCGGCCACCATGGTGTTGTTCGCCCACACGAGGTAACCCCTGCCCCTGTTTTCCCGGTGGAAGGAATACCATTCCCGGTAGAACCGGTCAAGGCTCCTGTGGGAGGCATACTCGAAGGAGTTCCAGTTTACAAAGATGTTGTCCAGGAACACCTTCCATCCCTCGCCCTCGGCGCTTCCCTCGTAGTCCATGATGATGTTGTTCATGAACGTGGTGATTCCCACGGCCGCACGGAGCCCCCTGTGGCCAAAGGTATTGAGCGCCCGGCGTTCGTCGTGGTTCCCGAGTATTCCCAGGAGCTCGGTGCCCGGCGGGAGCGCGGCCGGGAAATAGTTGTCGTAGATATGGTATATCTCGCGGACGTCGGTCTTGCCATGGATGATGTTCTCGCACACCTTGAACAGCGCCGAATTGTAGGGAATGATCCCGACGCGCGTGAGAAAGCGCTCGTGACCCCAGTAGCATTCCGCGATGTTGAGAAAGTAGGTCTTCCCCTTCTCCATGAGCGCGCGTTCGATGCGCAGCATCATGTAGTAGTGGATGGGAATGGCGATCACGTCGCGGCAGGCGCAGTCATAGTACCCGGTCGTGATGAAGTGGCCGTCCTCGCGCTCGTTCACGATGATGCGGCCCTCGACCATTTCCTCATCGGAGCGCGCGCGGTCGTATACGTAGAGGTAGTTGTTGCGCTTCATGACGATGGGGACCGCGTGCGCGGAGTCGAACCGTATGCCGTCGATGTCGTATTTTTCGATGAGCGCGAGAATGGATTCGGCGAGCCAGTCCCAGACCTGGAGCATGCGGTAGTTGTACAGGCGCCCGTCGTTCCAGCTCCCGTACCGTCCGTCGGTGGAGGCGCGCTCCACGAGGTTTCCCGACCCGTCGTAGCATTGCGCCACGCATTCCACGGGGAGCTCCGTCGCGCGGCGGTTAAGGTGCGGCACGATATCGACGATGATCTTCAAATCGCGTGCGTGCGCCGCGCGGACGAGGTCCAGGAAATCGGCCTCGCCCCCGAGCGAGGGCTCTATCTCCACGAGGCTCATGGGCGAGAAGGGGGACGGGGAGCTTGCCTCGGGCGCCCAGTCCTCGCTGTTGGATCCGCGCCGCTGGACGCCCAGGAGATAGATTGCCGTTATGCGATATCGGTCCGCCAGGTCGTCCAGGTGCGCGGTGACGTCCGAGAACCGGCCCAGTCGAATGACCTCCCCGTTCTCGTTGTATAGGAGGCCGGTGCGTCCCTGTGGGTCCATCCAGTACGCCTTGGTGTGGCCGTGAATATCGGTGAATATCTCGAGTATGATCTGGCCGCGCACGTCGGGAATGACGTTCACGCGCCCGCTTGTGTCGGCGCGGGCGACCCAGTCGTGTTTCCTGCGGCTGCGGCGGCACACGAGGTAATCGTAGTGGCCGTACTCGGCGAACGCCCACGCGCCCACGAAGCGGTTGTAGCTCGGGTCGAAGGTGAGCGCGCACTCCTCCCAGGCGATGTCCTTTTCGACCGAGATGCCGTCCACGGAGGTGTTCCGATAAATCCTCAGGTAGTATTCGGCTTTGTCGCGGGGCAGGTCGAAGCTGAACCAATGGATGGAGCCCGCGTTCACGGTGGCGAAGCGCGCGGAAAGCGGCGCGTCGAACTCCTTGGGGGCGAAGATGCGCTCGAGCACCACGTTCGCGCGGTCACGCACCTCGTGCAGGTCGTGTCCCGCCGCGGCAACCAGTATGCGCATGAGCTCGCGCAGGCTCTTGCGGTCGCCCGCGCGTTTGAAGGTGCGGGCGAGGCGCTCGATGCCGTCCATCGCCTTCACGCACTCGTCGTGCAGGAAGTTGAGCTCGTCCCCGGGGACTCGCGCGTTCAGGAGCTTCAGGTATTTCTGGCGGTCGCGCGCGGTGAACTTGCGCACGGCCTTCTCAACCGGCGCCTCCTCGTACTCGAGCTCGGCGCGGGTGAAGCCGCGGATGACCTCGTCCAGGAGCGTGACGAACGAGCGCGATACCTCGGGCGGGAACACGGTGATGTGCGAGTAGCCGGTCTCGATCGCGCGCTCTTCCACGGCGAGCAGGCTCAGGAACGCGCCGTAGAGCTCGCGTCCGCCGCGCTTCAATTCGTAGCCCAGCGCGTCGAAGAGGTTGAGGCCCAGGTAGACGGACGGGGTTTCCTGCCATTCGGGACCCTGTCCCACGTGGGCGAGCACGGTGGTCTCCGGCGATACGTGCAGTATCGTGGGCGAGCCGTGGCGTTCCTTCACGATGACGAAGCGGCGCGCGGGCAGGGAGGTGAAGCTTCCCTCGCCCAGGGCACGGTGGATGAAGGTGAGCGCCCCCATGAGGCGGCTCGAAAGACGCGTATCGGACAGCAGGCGGGTCTTGACCGTGCCGTCGTCCTTCGACACGTCGTCGAAGATGCGGTTTCTCATTCCCAGGAAAAGCTCGCGGTATATGGCGACCGGGTCTCCGGATTTCAGGCGCGTCACGAGATCGGGATCGGGGGTGAACGCGAAACACCGGTTTTCCCCGAATGCGGTTTTCAGCTCCGCCTTGACGATGTCGTCGACGATGAGGTGCTCGTCCTGGATGCGGAATCGGCTGAGACTGCTAAGGGATGACGTCCTGCTGTCCACGTGCGCTCTCCTCGCGTGAGTGTATCGGTCCCCGTTACTATCCTGATAGCATAACGGACGCAAAAGTCAAACGCTATAAAAAAATAGTTTCAATTAACGGGGACGTTCTCTGTAATGAGCGCACCATGGCGGAAAAATTCACGGGCATCGAGTACCTGGACGCCGCGGGCGTGCCGGGTGCGGAGTCGTTTACCGGGGAAGAGCGCGCCGCGCTCGCGCTCATCAACCGGCGCGTCGCCGCGGGCGCGTCGCTCAGGGAGATTGTCGACTTCGTGTTCCGCGAGACGCGCGCGCTCATGCCCTGCGATCGCATAGGGATCGCCTTCCTGCAGGAGGAGGGCAGGAGGCTCCTGCTCTACCACGTGGCCGCATCGTACGGGCCGCTCTACCTGGATGCAGGCTACGCCAGTGACATTCGCGGGAGCTCGCTCGCGGAAATTTTCCGGGCGGGGACCCCGCGCATCATAAACGACCTGGGGGAATACCTGCGCGCGAACCCCTCGAGCGAATCCACGCGGCTCCTCGTCAGGGAGGGCGTGCGCTCCAGCATGACCTGCCCGCTCTCGGTGGAGGGGCGCATGGTGGGGCTCCTCTTTCGTTCCGCGCGCGTTCCCCGCGCCTACACGGCGCGCGAGGTCGCGCTCCACATGGCTATGGCGGAGCGGCTTAGCCAGGCGGTGGAGAAGGCCTACCGGATCGAGGAGCTCTCCTCCGCGTTCAACGCGTACATGGAGATGCTCGGTTTCGTCACGCACGAGCTCAAGAGCCCGCTCTCGTCCATCATCCAGATGGGGCATACCCTGTCCGGGGGATACCTTGGCGCCATAGAGCCAAGGCAGCGCGAGATGGTGGAGCGCATGATGCACAGGGCCGAGTACCTCCTCGCGCTCTCGGGCGAATACCTGAACCTGTCCCGTTTCGAGAGCGGGAAGCTCACGCTCAACGCCTCCCCGGCCGACTTCGCCGTGGATGTGCTCGCCCCCGCGATCGAGATCGTGCAGGCCCAGATGGACGCGAACCGCGTCCGCTTCGAGCGGGACGTCCCGGGGGGGATGCCGCTGGTCGTATGCGATATCGAGCTCATGAGGATCGTCATGGTGAACCTCCTCTCGAACGCCGTGAAATACGGGAACGTGAACGGGGGCGTGCGCCTGCGCGCGGCGCGCGACGCCGGGACCCTGCGCGTGTCTGTCTGGAACGAGGGGCCGGGCTTCCCGGAGGGCGAAAAGAAAAATCTCTTCAAGAAATTCTCGCGCCTGCAAACCGACGAGCTCATGGGCAGGAAGGGCTCCGGGATAGGCCTCTACATGAGTTGGAAGATAATCACGGTCCACGAAGGAACGATCCGGGCGGATTCGCGCCCCGGGGAATGGGCCGAGTTCAGCTTTGAAATTCCCGCGCGGGAATCCTGACCGCGCGCCACATACGCACCACGGAGAATACTTCACATGGAGTCATTTCTAAAGAGCATCTTTCGCCGCAAGAGCCTCGATATAATATTCGCCGAGGCGGCGGCGAACGAGAAGGGGCTGCGACGGGTGCTGGGACCCTTCGACCTGGTGCTGCTCGGGATCGGGGCGGTGATCGGGGCGGGGATATTCACCACGGTGGGGACCGCCGCGGTGGGCGACACCATGCGCCCGGGTGCGGGTCCCGCGATCGTAGTCTCCTTCATGATCACCGCGGTCGCCTGCGGCTTCGCCGCGCTGTGCTACGCGGAGCTCTCCTCCATGGTGCCCATCTCGGGATCGGCCTACACGTACGCCTACGCGACGCTGGGCGAGTTCATCGCCTGGATCATAGGCTGGGACCTTATCATAGAATACGCCGTGGGCAATATCGCGGTAGCAATATCATGGTCGGGCTATTTCAACGAGCTCATGAGGGGGCTCGGCATCCTGATCCCCGACTGGCTCACGACCGACTACCGGAGCGCGTTCAGCGGCGAGACGCTTTACCGCGCGGCGTCGATGCTCGTCTCGGGGGAGAGCATGGACGCTGTCAGGTCCATGAGCGCATCGGCGGCGGGGCAGATACAGGAGCTTATCGGCAGGGGAATGGGCTTCCCGGAAATCGCGCGCAATTTCGTGCACGCCCATAACGCGATCACGACCGCGCCGCACGTCCTGGGGCTTCCCATCATCTTCAACCTTCCGGCCGTCGGCATCGTCACCTTCGTGACGGTGATCCTCATCGTGGGGATACGCGAATCGGCGCGCTTCAACGCGGTCATGGTCCTCGTGAAGCTCCTTATCCTGGGATTCTTCGTGTCCGTGGGATTTTTCTACATAAAGCCCGAGAACTGGGTTCCATTCGCGCCTAACGGCATGGCGGGCATCCAGGCGGGGGCGGCCATCGTCTTCTTCGCCTACATCGGCTTCGACGCGGTCTCCACCGCCGCCGAGGAGACGAAAAACCCGTCGCGGAACCTCCCCATAGGCATTATCGGATCCCTTATAATCTGTACCATCATATACATCGTCGTCGCGCTCGTTTTCACGGGCATGGTGCCGCTGTCGGTCTTCACGCAGTCGAACAAGGCGGAGCCGCTCGCGATCGCGATGAGCTACAACGCGCTCAACTGGGCCGCGGGCATCGTCGCGTTCGGCTCCGTGATCGCGAACACGGCGGTCATCGTGGTGAACCAGATCGGCCAGACCAGGCTTTTCTACTCGATGGCGCGCGACAAGCTCCTTCCGCCCTCGTTCGCGCGGGTGCACAGCCGCTTCCGCACGCCGCACGTAACCACGATCATGACCGGTGTCTTCGTCGCCTTCTTCGCCGCCTTCACGAGCATCGACGAGATGGTGGACCTCATCAACATAGGGACGCTTTTCGCGTTCATTCTCGTCTGCATCGGGGTGCTCATACTGCGTAAAACCGAAGCGGGCCGGAAGCGCGGCTTCCGGGTCCCGTTCGCGCCCCTCATGTGCGGCCTGGGGATCGGGGCGTGCCTGTACCTGATCGCGGGGCTCCCGTCCATCACCTACCTGCGTTTCCTCGTGTGGCTCACGGTGGGAGGGGTACTGTATTTCTCGTACGGGTACCGGAAGAGCAGGAGGCGTAAAACGGCATAGGGGGCCGATACGCGTTTTTGGTCGTCCGTAAACAGAACCCCCGTCGTAGTCCGTAAACGGAATCCCGGTAGAGACGCGATTAATCGCGTCTCTACCGGGATTCCGTTTTTATGGGGATTCCGTCCCACCGCCAAATACGCGCCGGCAAAATAACGCGCCCCCGTCATCCGAAAAATCCACCACGGGAAGCACGCCGTATTCCCCGCATAATTCCAAATACGCACACCTGGCGCAAGCTCCCGTTACGACGCCAGAAATAATTTTACACATTCTGCGCACCCTGCGCTTCTCCGAGGACGCGCACGCAGAAAGGCGTGTGTTCCTCCATGTCGCGGAATTGTTCCGAAGGGCGAAGCATTCCCTCCGAACGGCAGCATGAAAAGAATTTGCAACGGGGGCAGATAAAATTATCGGGTCGGGTGCGCTCCCGGTATTCTGCCGAAGCGAGGGTTTCCGCCAGTGAGCCGGGACGGTAGGCGCCGACAGGCTCCCGGGTGGAATGGGCAAGCGTGAGGGAGAGGTCCGCCATTACAACCAGGCGCCCCGCGCGATGCAGGGACGGGGCAGCGGGTACCCAAGGCATGCCCAGGATCACGGCCACGGCCCGGGCGAGAGGATTCTCCTGGATGGAAATCCGATAGCCGTAAAGGTTCAGAAGCGCCGCCGTACGTACGAGCGAAACGAATTCTCCCGGAGTAAGAAGCTCTCCCGAAAGATCGAGCGCGTCGCCGGGGACGCGGATGAGCTGGATAAGGGTAAGCCGGTCGATGCCGGGGAATCCGCTAAAAAGAGATTCCGCAAAACGAGGAAGGCCGGCAAGAAGGCTTCTCCCCGTGGAGGAAAATACGCTTACCGCGAGTCCACAGCCGAGCGCTTCTTCCAATCCCGCGATGGCTTTCCGGTACGAATCCTCTCCCCGAATCCGGTCATGCAGGCCCTCCGGGCCCTGGATGCTAATGGAAAGAGAGACCGCCTTGAATGATGCGAGTTCCCGGCAGATATCGCGCGAAAGAAGCATGCCGTTGGTGTTGATGAACGCGGATTCGTACCCCCTGGTAAATGCATGCTCTAAAACGGGGAAAAGCGCCTCCCACACAAGCGGCTCGCCGCCGGTCAGGTGAAGGTGCCGGTAGCCGCACGCGAACCCCTCATCAATTATCCCGGAAGCAATTTCCCGCGCCATATCTATGAATTCGGCGCGTCCTGCGCGGGCGAAGCAATGCATGCACGCGCTGGTACAGCGTGTCGTCACCTCGAGCGTGAGGTTTTCCTGTGTGATTGATTCGAGCAGTTCAGATTCGCTCATAGCCCGTTGATTTCTCCTGCGCGAGCGGGGCTGCCAGAACGCGGAACTCGTCCGCAAGCCCCTGCATGGCATGCCGCGCGGCGATTGATTCCGCCCGTGCGAGCTCTGCGCATATCCTGTTTGTAATAGCGCTGCATATGTCCTGCGCGGCAAGCGCTCGTACAAGCTCAGCCGGAATCTCCGCTTCCTTTACGGGAGGTCGCATGGAAAGCCCGTCCCAGAGCGCGCGACCTTCCTCGTCGAGCGCATGGTAGACGGCGCTGTGCCCGCCCGCCCGCGCGTCGGCGGCGACGTCCTGGATGTCGTCCAGGAGCCTCCAGGCGATTCCGAACGACTCGTAGGACTCGCGCACGCCCCGGTAGAAGTCCGGATCATCCGAGACTGCGCGCGCGGCAAGGAGCGGCCCGGCGAGCCAGGTGGCCATTTGACCCCGAAAGTGCGTGCAGTAGGCGTCCAGGCCTGCACGGTCCGGCGGGGAGCTTATAGCACGGTAATACGCGTCGATACAGGAGTCCGCGATTCCAGAACCAAGCGCATCAGGTCGTTCGGCGATTGAAAATGAATCGCGCATGACGCGCCATGCCTCGCTTCGCACGAGGAGCGCAAGGTGTGTGGAGGGAATCTCCCCGTCGTTAAGATGGTCGTCCAGCGAGTGGAGGAGCATCGCCATCGCGTGACCGCGCGCAAGACGCGGGAATAAGGAGGAATCGGGTTTCCGGGGGTTGTCCGCGCGCGCGGCGATCCAGTGGAGCACCGACCAGGCGGGGGCATGGTAGTTTCGGAAAAAGTCTATCGGCCCCCCTAATTTTAACCCCGAGTATTCCATCAGGAACAGGGAGGCGGGGGCGTGCTGCGATTCCGGCAGACTGCGCAGGAGTGCGAGCACCGTGTCGTTGAGCTCAACGAGAAGCGCGCGCTCCGCGCCGCAGGGTTCGATGCTCCCGAACCGGAGTGACGCGCAGTACCGCATGAGTGTGCTCGTATCGGCCATCTGGTGGTCTCCGTGCGAACCTTAATGCATGATTTCCATGAAGCGTTTGTACATGAGAGCTCCGCGCATCCCGGGCCCAAAGTCCCGTCCAAGCGCGGCATCGGCACGGGCGATGCGGGTGGATTCCGCGAGAAACGCTCCATACCCCGCGCGCCAGGCCTGGTCGTAGTGCAGCGGCGCCCCTTCCAGGATGCACTGCGCGGCGAGCCTGCCGGACAGGAGCGCGTACAGGATGCCCTCACCCGTCACGGGGTGGGCGAGCCCCGCCGCGTCTCCCAGGAGGAGCCAGCCGTCGCCCGCGCAGGGTGAATCGAAAAATCCGGGCTCCGCGGCCATGGGCAGTACCGCGCTCCACCGGGACCTTACGCGCGCCCCGGGGCACGTATCCGCAATGAGCCCGTCGAGCTCGCGGAAAAGGTCCGCGCCTTTTTTCTCCCCGTGCCGCGCGCCGATTCCCGCGCTCGTGTCGTTCCCGCGGGGAAATATCCACGCATATCCCTGCATATCCGAAAACCGGATGACGGGGCGCGCGTTTTCCAGGGGGTCCAGGAAATAACCGCAGCAGAGCGCCATGTCCGCCCGGCGAATTGGCGCGCTCACCGTCCCCCGCACGATCCCGTGCATGCCGTCCGCCCCCGCGAGCGTGTGCGCATGGAAGGTGGAGCGGGCCGTCCGTATCTCCCAGCCTGCCTTTGCGCGCGCAATGCCGGTTACCTTCTCCGCCACATGCCCGGCACCGCCGCTGGTCGCCTTTCCCAGCAGGTATTCGCCCATTTCGCGCCGCGAAACGAGCGCGACCGGTTTCCGGAACGCGTGAACGGACCGGTCACCGCGCGGAAGGATATACTCGATATCGGTGGTGGCCGCCCACGAGCCCGGATACGGACCGTCTTCCAGGAGAATCTCCATCGCCCCGGGACTGAGCATCCCGCCGCAGGGCTTCTCCCAGGGAGCGCGATAGTCGAAGAGGAGGACCCGCGCCCCGCCTTCCGCGAGGATGCGTGCGACCGTCGCACCCGCGGGACCCGCGCCGATTACGGCGACGTCGGCGGTGCGGGGACGCCGATGTGTGGGGGGTGCTGAGACGCGATGAATCGCGTCTTTACGGTTAACGGATTTCATGGAGGATACGTATATATATTATGGATAACTTTTTCAATCACTATTATCGGGTTCCCTCCGCCCGCCATCCGCATTGGGATTATTCATGGTCCGGCTGGTATTTCGTGACTATTAATACCTCCAGGCGCGAACGATTTTTCGGGACGATTATGGACGGGCGCATGGTGTTGTCGAACATGGGGGAGATCGCGCAATTGATCTGGCATCTGATCCCCGGGCAATTCGGCCATGCGATTGTCGATGAATTCGTGGTGATGCCGGACCATATACATGGGATTGTGATTATTACCCATTCACCCGGTTCGCGGGTCTTTCTGCCATGGATTCCGTTAATACCGGTGGTATTACCGGTGTGTCCAATCCCATGCTGGCCGGTTGTTCAATACCGAAAATCATCCGCTGGTACAAAGGCCGGTGCACCCATGATATCCGCGCCGCCCATCCCCGATTCGCGTGGCAATCCCGTTTCCACGACCACATCATCCGCGACAATGCCGAACTGGAACGGATCAGGCGCTATATCCGGATGAACCCGGCGCGATGGACGAATAAAAATCGCTGACTGGTGGTGACGTGGGACCCGCGCTTATTAATGCGTTAGCGGCGGTGGTGGAATGCCGGTTGGCAGGGGGCGCCGAGACGCGATGAATCGCGTCTTTACTGTTAGCGGTTTTCATGGGAGAACCGTATATGTATTATGGATAACCTTTCCAATCACTATTACGGCGTGCGCCCGGCGAAAAGACCGGACGGGGACTATTTCTGGCCCGGCGGCCACCTGGTTAGCATCGAGACCAGTGAGCGCAGATCGTTTTTTGGGAAAATCGAACAGGGGACAATAGTGCTTTCGGACCTGGGGAGGATCGTCAAATCGATATGGAATTCCATCCCCCCGCAATTCGGCCATGCGGCCGTCGACGCGTGCGCGGTGCTGCCGGACCGGGTGCAGGGGATAGTTTTCCTGAATGATTTTCCGGGACCGCATCGCCGACGCGGGGCCGTAAGGAAGCAAGACGAGCCCGATCCGCTGGTTCTGGAATCATCCCTGCCCGCGATCGTCCGCTGGTACAAGGGCCGCTGTACCGTCGCCATCCATGCCGCCGGGCACTTCTCGTTCGAATGGCAATCGCGCTACCATGACCATGTCATTCGAGACACCGCCGAACTGGAACGGGTCCGGATGCATATGCGGGATTGCCCATTCCCGTGAAATCGTCGGGTCCGCCCGTAGAGACGCGATTAATCGCGTCTCTACGGGCGGACCCGACGGCGCCGATTGCGGGAACAATGCCAAAATTCGCCTGGCAAACCGAAAAAATCGATTGCCTTGACATGCATATGTGTACAATATATTGTACGCGTATAGCGAGGCCCCCCATGAACGCCGTTAACTATTCCGAATTACGCAAACGCCTGAAAGCATACCTGCGCAAGGTGTACGAGGATCACGAGCCTCTAATCATCACGCGCAAGAACAATGAAAACGTCGTGCTGGTTTCAGTAGAAGACTATAATTCCCTGGTCGAGACGAATTACCTTCTGTCGAACGAGGCGAACGCGAAAAGGCTCCTGAAGTCTCTAGAAAGCTCCAGGAAGGGGAAAACCATCCGGAAGGACCTGGTGAGCGGATGAACATCCTTTTCACGGAGGAATCGTGGGCGGACTACCTGTACTGGCAAAAAACGGATAAAATAATACTTAAAAGGATCAACCTCCTTATTCAGGACATTCTGCGCGAGCCCTTCGACGGCAAAGGCAAACCGGAACCGCTCAAATTCCAGCTCCAGGGCTGCTGGTCAAGGCGCATCGACCAGGAGCACCGGCTTGTGTATGAGATCGTGAAGGATGAGCTTAGGATTATTTTATGCCGATATCATTACAGGTAGGAACCGCATCGTAACGGCGCCATCTGTAACAAACCCAATTGGAACTGCATCGGCGCGTTGATGATGATATGCGCCCACATTTAACATAGCAAGAATTGACTGACTCGAGATACAAGTTTAAAGAAAGGAATCGCTAAGTTAATTTTTATTCTGGGTTTGCTTTTCAATGGTAAACAATATATATCAACATGGTAGTTGTATTACGATAGATGGGACTGAGTTTATTTTCATCAGTGGGGGGACTTTTGCCATGGGTTCCCATGAAAATGAAGGCAATATAGATGAGCATCCGCAACATATTGTGAATATAGCCCCTTTTTTTATTAGCAAGAATCCAACAACACAACTTTTATATTACACAATAATGAATGAAAATCCTTCCCTATTTAAAATGAACTCAAATTGTCCTGTTGAAAATACGTCATGGTTGGATGCGATGAGATTTTGTAATCGATATTCAGATAAATATTCCATAAAGGCGCGTCTTCCTTTTGAATGCGAATGGGAATATTCTTGCAAGGCCGGAACAAATTCTAAATACTTTTGGGGTAATTGTGATGATCCAAACATAATTGATAAATATGTTTGGTATGGAAAAAACTCAAATAACCAAACACAAGCAGTAGGGCATAAATTACCTAACTCCTGGGGTATCTATGATATGTGTGGGAATGTTTGGGAGTGGTGTATGGACTGGTATGATGAAAAATATTATTCAATCTCTCCGGAAGATAATCCCAAAGGCCCTACTACAGGAAAATATAAAGTAATGCGTGGTGGATCATGGAGCACAAGTATTTGTGTCCGGTCGGCTTTTCGAACATGGGGGGAAATAAATCAAATAGATAATACAGAAGGATTTCGTATCGTAATTGAACTTTAACTTATAGGTACTTTGTCATACTGTTTATTATCTATTTGAAATAATTAATCTTGACTAAATCTGGTTCGCGTAGAACTCTTAGTCAATTCACTATAAATGGGGGTACTTGGATGACTGGTCAAATTAATGGAAACGTAGAGTATAAGAAAAACGATTTTATCGATTTTATTGTATCAATTTCAAAGAATGAAATTGAGGAAAGCTATAAGAATATTAAAAAACTTGAAAGCCTAACTAAAGAAGGCGATGCACAAAAGCTATGCGATTGGTTTTCTGAGTTGGGATATGTCGTTAAAATTGAAGATTGTGAGAGGCTCATTAAATCGGGAGAATCCATCGGCAATTATAAAGACGTATTGCGTTTCAATGGTGGGTATTAATCACCAGATTTTAGAAGGTAACTTTTTTCATTTTTCATTGAAGCCACATCCCTCCCCATGGAGCGCGGTTGGTTGTGCCCTTGGTGAGGTGGTTTGGTATTATTCTGTTGTGAGCGTAATTCTGACGAACGCAATTCAACACGAAATTGCTGGAATTTCCATAAAACACTCCTTATTATCACCACGCCACGTTAAAAAGCCAAAAATTAATCATTTGACTTATTACAAAAACATGATCCAGTGTAAGTGATGAAATTCATGAAATAATTAAATATGTAACTGAGGGGAGGAAAACATGAAAGGATTTTTAGATTTCGTACTAGATGCAGGGAAAAAGGAAAAAGTCGACATGATAGCGGAATTCAAGAAGGCAGTCGAGAAAAGAAATGTGAAAGTGCTTCAGGAATGGTTTTCCGCCAATGGCTACAATGCTATATTGGATCATGAATGTGAATTGATTATTGCCCATGCTGATGATCTTCCCACATTTAAAGCAAATATTACATCGGACAGCTACTAAGGATTGGCAGCCATGTTTTCTTATTGAACTTTAAACATGTGAGAATTATAAATTTATTGTGCGCCTTTGCGAAAAGGACTTTTGTCCTCCTTTTCTTTTTATTAGTTGTGATGGCCGGATTTCGTTCATCCGGCCATACTGATTCCTCGATTTATGATGCCCCCGGTATAATTCATGTTTCTGATAAAAACGCCATATATGAATTCACAGATCGCTGGTTTTTCTTGCCGAAGGACATTCTGGAAGATAAAGAACCATCATTAGAAAACGGCGAATGGGACATGCTAAGTCTCTATACGTCATGGGAAAATCAGGGCCACGAATTTTATCATGGCACCTCATGGTACTTTAAAAAACTAGTTATAGACGAAGTCGGAAATTATGGTTTGTCCCTTCCATTTCATTATAGGGGTTTGCAACTATATTGTAATGGTCAAATTATTCATGAAACAAGGCCGTTTGAAGCCGGCGGAATAAATCCGGAAATCGTTGGTAAATCTGAAGTTGTGTTGTTGCCTGTTTCATTTCAAAAAAAAGGCGTTAATATAGTAGCAATTAGAACTGGTATTCTCAACGGAAACTCCGGATTTCAGCGTTATGTGAAATTTGGCCCCTATAAAGTATTGCAGCGTGAATGGTTTATCAATTTTATCTGGTATTGTTTCCTTGCAGCAATCGATTTGTTTTTGTTTGTTTATTTCCTCCTTTACTATAACTATAGAAAAGGGGATTTATATTACTTGGTCTTTTCGCTCTTGGCGTTATCAATTGGGCTTTTCATTCTTGGTTATAAAGGAATCGCTCTTTGGATTTTCGATTCTCAACAAGTATATGTCTTGTTAACATATGGTATTGGAATTCTTATCCCGCCATTATTGATTTTATTCATCCATGTGTTTCTTAAACAATCACTTTTTAGAATAACATATATTATACTTAGTTTCTACGCCTTTTTATTGCTTTTTCTTTTCGCCGATTGCATATATTTTTCAAGTCCTTCGAATTATATCAAGTATTTCTATGAACCATTTATTCAGAGCATAGGCTTGGTATTGGTTTATGGGCTATGGATTTCCTTCCGTAGTAAAAGATTAGGCAAAGCCTACTCCATGCGGATTTTAACCGGAATGTTGGTTCTGGCTATTTGTTCTTTACTTAGCATGTTTCATTTCCTGAATGTATTTATCTTTACCCGCGATTATACCGCAGAAGGATTTTTTTTCATGGTTCTCGTCTTCGCTTCCGTCCTCGCCTCCCGCTTCGCCCAGGTCCACACAGAACTCGAATCCGCCCATGGTGAGCTCCTGGTCGTCGATAAGATGAAGGACGATTTCCTCGCCACGACCTCTCACGAGCTGCGCACGCCACTTCACGGGATTATAGGCCTCTCGGAGGTCATGGAGCGCGACAAGAAGGCGCCACTGCCGGCGAAGCATCGCGAGAACGTGGGCCTTATCAAGAGGAGCGCGGAGCGGCTCGCGGGGCTCGTGAACGAGATCCTCGATTTCAGCAAGCTCCAGGCGGGGAAGGTCGACCTCTTTATCGAGGAGATCCGCCTCCCCGAGCATATCGCGGGCCTCGTCTCGCTCGCGCAGGGCCTCGTGGGTGAAAAGCCGCTGCGCCTCACACACGCGGTCCCGGAGGACCTCCCCTCCATAGTGGGCGACAAGCATCGCTTCGAGCAAATCATGCTGAACCTCATAGGGAACGCCATCAAGTTCACCCCGGAAGGCGAGGTCGAGGTGAGCGCGCGCACGGACAACGGCGGCGTCCTCGTCTCGGTGCGCGACACGGGGCCGGGCATCCGGAAGGAGGACCTGAACCAGATATGGAGCGCCTACAAGCAGGTGGAGGACCCGTCCACGCGCCACTATGAGGGGGCGGGCCTGGGGCTTCCCATCACGAAACGGCTCGTGGAACTGCACGGGGGAAGGGTGTGGGCCGATAGCACCTTAGGTAAAGGAAGCGTGTTCCACGTGTGGCTCCCCGCCCAGCCACCACAGGGAATCGCCGGCGTCTCCCGAACCCAGCTCGCGCGCGCCGATATACTCCCGCCCGTCATGATAGAGGAGCCCATCCCCGAGGTACGCGTGGAGCTGCGCGAGGCGGGGCGCCACCGCCCCGGCTATATCCTCGCGGTGGACGACGATCCCGTGAATCTGAAAATCGTTGCCGACATACTCGGCTCGGAGGAGTACGAGGTGCGTACCGCCGCGAGCGGCCCGGAGGCGGTGGAGCACGTCGCGCGGGAGATCCCGGCGCTCGTGATCCTTGACATCATGCTGCCGGGGATGAGCGGCTACGAGGTCGCCTTCCGCATCCGCACGGACAACCCGGTGCGGTTCATCCCCATCATCATGGTGAGCGCGCGGGCACAGTTGAACGACCTGGTGCAGGGCTTCATCTTCGGGGGAAACGACTACATCACCAAGCCCTACAACGCGAAAGAGCTCCTGGTGCGGGTGGAGAACCAGCTCGCGATCGGCTACATCTTCCAGATGGAGGACCGGGTGAAGTCGCACCTGTCGGCGAAGACGACAGATCTGGAAATTTCGCTTTTAGAGCGCACCGCGACGCTGAACGAGGCGATCACGAAGATGAGCGACTGGGAGAAGCTCCTCATGGAGGACCTGAACCTGGCGCGCCTGTTCGTGGGGAAGATGATGATGAAGCGCATCGACTCGCAGGAGCGCCTGGAGACGGCTATCCACTACGACCCACTCTACACGATAGGGGGCGACATCTACGACATCTACGAGCACGCCCCGGGGCGCATACGCATCCTCATCATCGACGCGACGGGGCACGGGGTGAACGCCTCGTTCAACTGCATCTCGATCCTCACCGAGTACGACCTCATCCGCCGCACGGACCTTTCGCCCGGGGAGGTCTTCACCTTCCTGAACGAGCGGCTCTGTAGCAAGTTCCAGCATTCGCGGGTGTACTTCACGGGCAGCATCACGGATGTCGATCTTAACGCCGGGGAGGTGACGGCGAGCTCGGCGGGTCATCCCGAGCAGTACGTACATGTGCCGGGGAAGGGCGTTATCCACCTCAAGCCGCACGGGGCGATCTGCGGGATAAACCGCACCCTCGCGTTCGACGAGAGCCGGGCGGATTTCCCCCCGGGCGCCACGCTCTTTCTCTACACGGACGGTATACTCGAAAACTTTTCGTTTGCGCAGCGCGGCGAGGAGCGGAGGAAGCCGGCGATCGACGATGACAAGCGTCTCGTCCAGGCCTTCGGGGAGAATGTCGAGTGCGAGGACCTGGAGGAGTGCCTGAGAAACGTGCTCGTCCGCATGAAGGGAACGAAGTACGCGAAGAACCGCATGAGCGACGACGACATCACCATGGTCGCAATGAGGCGGCGGACATAAAAACGCGCCGGGATAGCGTAAAAATCATGCGGCAATAAACGTAGAGACGTCCCGCCGGGACGTCTCTACGTTTATTGCCGTATTTCGCATTACGGACGCGGCCGTTAACCCCACAACGTTTGAATTAGTTCGTCCTTTGATATCTGGAAATGAGAGGCGATATCCTTTAATATTGAATTCAGGGTCCCGATTTTTATCGGATCATGAGACGGGATAGTGATATGGTGTTCACCTTTCTGTGCGGTCGAAAGCCTGATATGACTCCCTGATTGACGGGTAATCGTATAGCCAAATGCGGATAATCGTTTTACAAGGGATTCCCCGCTTTCATCTCGGGGAATTTTCAAAGGGCAATGGCCTCCTCCCGTACATAGTGAAGTTTTATCACCTGCGGAGCCATTCCCGGTTCGAAATGACATTTTATCGCGTCGATAATATTGGCTTTAAGCGTTTCGATGTCCTCCCCCTGGGTGTAAATGGATTGCCCAAGGGCGCGTGCTTCGAACCCGCCGTCCAGGGATTCTTCGATGTAGAATATAATCTCGTTCATCATGATGGACATAGAATAACGATCAATCCCGCGGGTGTCAAATAAATATCACCCCTACCGTTTTGGCGGATACCCCGTAATTTCCCGGATATCGTCGTATAACGGCTTCATCCGGTCGTAGAGCCTTGTGTACACACGCTCGTACAGCGCGCGGTAGATGTCGCGGTTTTTCGCGATGGGCTCGAACACCTTGCCTATGCGGGTCATGTGCGCAACGGCAGTCTTGAAGTCGGGGTGGATCTTTAGGCCCACGGCGGCGTCGATCGCCGCGCCCAGCGCGGAGGTCTCGTAGGTGTGAGGCCTTTCCGCCGGGAGGTCGAAAATATCGGCGGTGAGCTGCATGGCGACCTCGCTCTGGGAGCCCCCGCCCGACACGCGCAGCCTCTCGATCTTCACGCCGTTGCGCTTCTCGGTCCGCTGCATGCCTTCCTTGAGGGCGTACGCGAGGCCTTCGAGGATCGCGCGATAAATGTGTACCCGTGTATGCACGTCGCCAAACCCGATCACCGCGCCCTTCGCCTCGGGCCCCGGCACCTTGAGCCCGGGAGACCAGTAGGGCTGGAGGACGAGCCCCATCGAGCCGGGGGGTATATCGGCGACCAGCTTGTCGAAAAGCGCCTCGGGGGAAATTTTTTTCTTCTTCGCGATGAGCTCCTCGCGCATACCGAACTCCCGCTTGAACCAGCTCACCATCCAGAAGCCGCGGTAGATCATCACCTCGGTGTTGTAGGCACCCGGCACCGCGCTCGGGTAGGGCGGGATAAAGGGTACGATCTCGACGTACTTGGAGTTGGTGGTTTCGACGGTCGCGGTGGTGCCGTAGGAGAGGCACGCGATCTCCGGCGAGAGGCAGCCGGATCCCAGGACCTCGCAGGCCTTGTCGGCCGCGGCGGCGATAAGCGGGAGCCCCAGGGGAAGCCCGGTCGCGGCGGCTGCCTTCTTCGACACGGTGCCCAGCGTCTCGGACGGGTGCACCAGGTCGGGGAGGATGTCCCTGTCCATGGGAAACATATTCCACTTCAAATCCGAGGGCTTCGCCCATTCAAAATTCTTGTAATCGAAGGGTACGTATCCCACGATGTTTCCCGTCGAGTCGCGGTATTCGCCGGTGAGCCTGTGGATGAGAAATCCTGACAGGAACAGGAATTTGCGGGTTTTTTCCCAGATCTCCGGCTGGTTCTGACGGATCCAGTTCGCCTCGCAGTCCGTGATGCCCGCATCCACGACCTCGCCGATCTTGATCGCCGAAAGTGCCATCTTTAAGAGGGGATTGGGCCACGATTCCTTCTGCGCGCGCCGCTGGTCCAGCCACACGATCGCAGGGCGCAGCACCTTTCCATTTTCGTCGAGGTTGATCATGGTGCAGCGCTGTGTGGTGATGGTCGCGCCGCGTATCGCCGACACCTTCGCGCGGTTGCGCGCGATGAGCTTTTTGCAGGTGAGGCAGAGGGTCTTCCAGTAATACTCGGGGTCCTGTTCGGCCCATCCCGGCTGCGCGGAAAAATAGGGTTCGATAGGCGTCTTGACGATATCGTGCTCCTTCCCGCTCGGGTCGATCAGGATTGCGCGAATCGACTGGGTGCCGACGTCTATGGAGAGTATGTATTCGGTCGTGGCTTTTTTTCCTGCGGCTTTCATGGCTTCCTCCGGGACGGGCATGCTTGCGGCGGCGCGGGCACGTACTCACGCACCGTATATCAGACCCCTGTATTCGTCATTCATTTTTTGCCCATGCGTGCCGGGACTTGGGAAAAAGCGCGGCCCGTGCTGCCCGGTGCTGGCCATTAATGTATTGACATAGGGCTCGCCGGACGATATTTCTCGAAATTAGTTTTACTGGAAGAGGATGGGATCCGGTGGTCTCCGCGGTCTTCAAAACCGTAGGCTGCAATTTATTGCAGCGGCAGGTTCGATTCCTGCCCCTTCCGCATCGAGGTGCCATGGAAACGTCCGAAGCCTTCAGGAACATCCCCCAGGTGGAGCGCGTGATCGATCGCGAGGACGTGCGCGCGTGGGTGCCCGTCCTGGGACGCGAGATCGTGGTGGGGGTGGTGCGCGAGGAGATCACGCGCTACCGGGCCGGCCTCCGCGAAAATCCCGGGTTGCCCGCGGGGGATATCTACGCGGCCGTAGTGGAACGCTGCGCGGCGCGCAGCCGCGAGAAGCTGCAACGAGTGATCAACGGCACGGGGGTGATCCTGCACACCAACCTGGGACGCGCGCCCCTTTCGCGCGAGGTGCTCGACCGGCTGGCCGCGGAGCTTTCGGGCTACTGCAACCTGGAGTACTACCTCCCGGAAAAAAAACGCGGCAAGCGCGGCGGCTTCGCCGAGGAGCTTATCGCGCACCTCACCGGCGCGCAGGACGCGCTTATCGTCAACAACAACGCATCGAGCGTATACCTTCTGCTGCGCCGGTTCGGGGCGGGACGCGAGGTCATCGTCTCGCGGGGCGAGCTCATCCAGATAGGGGGCGGCTTCCGCATCCCCGACATCATGCGCGAAACGGGGGCCCGGCTCGTGGAGGTGGGCACCACCAACATCACCGAGCTCGAGGACTACCGCGCCGCGATCGGGGACGATACGGCCATGCTGTTTTCGGCCCATCAGTCCAATTTCAGGATACGGGGATTTTCCAGCATTCCTTCCATTAAGGAATTATCGACCCTCAAGCGCGAGGGGATTCTCCTGGTGCGCGACCTGGGGAGCGGGAACCTCGTCTTCGACGACAGGCTTCCTGCGAGCTTCGAACCCACCGTGGCCTACGAGATGAGCCAGGGCGCCGATCTCGTGTGCTTCAGCGGGGACAAGCTCCTGGGCGGATGCCAGGCGGGCTTCATCGTGGGGCGCGCCGATCTCATCGCGAAGCTGCGCACGCATCCGCTCATGCGCATGCTCAGGGTCGACAAGGTGACGTATTTCATACTTCAAGAGACGCTCATCGCCCACATGAACGGAGAACACGCGAAGGTTCCCGCCTGGGACGCCATATTTCAGGACGCGCACGAGCTCGACCGGAAAATCGCACGCTTCATGAAGCTGTTGAAATCACCCGCCAAAAAAACGTGCATCCGCAAATCGCCGCTCTCGAGCGCCTTTGGCGGAGGTTCGCTTCCCACGATGGTGCTGCGCAGCGAGGGCGTGCGCATCGAGATCCCCGGCATGAGCGCCGAGTCGGTCTCGGACGCGCTGGTCGCGCTCACGCCGCCGGTGATCGGCTATATCGACGAGGGCGTGTTCACCCTGGATTTCCGCACGCTGTTTCCCGCCGACATCCCCGACCTCGCCGCGGGGGTCGATTCCATCCTGCCCCGCGACGGCGCATAATGTACATCGTCGGCACCTCCGGGCACATCGACCACGGCAAGACGAGCCTCATCCGCGCGCTCACCGGCATAGACTGCGACCGGCTCCCCGAGGAAAAGGCGCGCGAGATGACCATCGACATAGGCTTCGCGCAGATCGAGTACCCGAAGTTCGGGACCGTGAGCGTGATCGACGTGCCGGGTCACGAGCGCTTCATCCGCAACATGGTTGCCGGCGCCTGGGGGGTGGACCTCGCGATCCTCGTGGTCGCCGTGGACGACGGCTGGATGCCCCAGACCGAGGACCATTTCCGCGTGCTCTCGCTCCTGGGCGTGGAGCGCATGGTGGTCGCCCTCAACAAGATCGACGCCGCCGACCCGGAGATGATCGCCTTCGTCCAGGCCGAGGTGGAAGAGAAGCTCGCGGGTACGCGTTATGCGGGATCGGACATCGTGAAGGTCTCCTCGAAGACGTGCGAGGGCGTGGCGGACCTGAAGGAGGTGATCCTGAAAAACCTCCGCAAGCTCCCCCGCGCGGCTAACGCCGACAGGCCCTACCTGTACGTGGATCGCGTCTTCGCCTCAAAGGGCTTCGGGACGGTGGTCACCGGCACCCTTAAAAACGGCGTCTTCCGCGAAAACGACGAGCTCACCCTGCTCCCCGGCGCGCGCCCGGTCCGCGTTAAAAAGATCGAAAGCCATTACCACGAGATGCAGGAGGGCGTCCCCTCCCAGCGCACCGCCCTGAATCTCACGGGCGTTTCGACCGAGGAGGTGGGGCGCGGTCATGTCGTAGTGCGCCAAAATTTCTTCGCGGAATCGGGGGAGATCCTCGCGCGCATCGAGCTCCTGGAAAAGCGCCGCGCGGTGAAAAACAACATGGGGATCGAGGTGCTTATCGGCACCACGACCGTGAAGGGACGGCTTATCCTCGCCGATGCGCCCCCGGAGGGAGCCGGGGTGTTTCCGGCGCGCGTCAAGTTCGACGAGCCCTGGTACTTCTATCCCGGCCAGCCGTTCATTCTTACGAATCCCGGGGGATTCAGGATAATCGGCGGCGGATCGGTCGTGCTGACCGGCGCGGGAGACGCGTCCGACCGCAAGCGGGTGAAAGGACTGCTTCCCCTGCTGGGCGCATTTTCTAGGGAGGAGACCGCGTATTTCATCATCGCCGCGGCGAGGTCCATGCCGCGCGCCGCGTTTCTCCGCATGTTTCCCGACAGCGAGAAGCACCTCGCGACCCTCGCCGATACGCTCATCGCCTCCGGGAAGGTGCTCGCGCTCGACGGACTTCTGGTGGACGCCGTTTTCGCGGAGGAGGCGCTGGCCGCGATTGTCCAGGCCGTGGGGGCGACCGTGGGACCCAACCTCCAGGAGATTGCCGGGCGCGTCAGGATAGGCGAGGAGATTTGCCGGGCGCTCATGCCGCGCGTCATGGAGCGGCACAGCATGGTGGAGAAGGACGGCCGCTACTTTGCCGGCGACGCGATCACCGCCGATACGCTCTCCCCCGAACGCACGCGCGCCCTCGAGCAGGCGCGCGCCCGCGGCGCGGAGGGCGTGGAGCTTGACCGCCTGCCCGCCGAGGCGGAAAAAAAACAGGTGAGGGAGCTGGTGCGGCTCGGTTTTCTCGTGAGCCTTGACGGAAATATCGTGCTCCATCGCGCCGTGTACGACGAACTCAAGGGGCGCGTCATGAAGCTCTTCGAGGGACGGGACAAGATCACCATACCGGAAGCCAAGGAGGCCACCGGATTTTCGCGGAAGTATATCATACCCTTCCTGAACCGCATGGAGACCGAGGGGCTCCTGAAGCGCATCGGGGACTTCCGGATGAAGGCGTAATTAATATTGACTCGCCCGGCGCGCTCCTGCTAATATGGATTGGACCGTACATTAAACCTCACTGGGGAAGCTCTATGGGACTTTTCGGACCGAATATTGACACGCTGATCGAAAGCGGGGACACGGACGGGTTATTGAAATGTCTCTCGCACCGGAAGGCCGACGTACGCTTGCAGTCATTCCTGGCGCTGGCGAAGAGTCCCGACGAAAGGGTGCTCGTCGAAATAAGAAAGCTGCTTAAAGACAAGGATCCCAAGGTTCGGGCCATCGCGACCCTCAAGTTCGGCGAGCTGGGCGAGCCCGGAATAGTCGAAAATCTGAAAAACGTCATCGTATCGGGTTCCCAGCGCGACAAGATCGAGGCGCTCCGCATCCTCGCGGGGCGCGGGCGCACGGACGACCTCGAGATATCAAAAATAATGTACCTGGCGCTGTGCGACAAGAAGCCCATGGTGAAGATCGAGGCGATCAAGACCATGGGCGCGATCAGGGACAAGTATTCGGTGGTGCACCTCGTGGAACAGCTCGACGACGCGAGCTACCAGATTCGCCTGCAATCGGCGAAATCGCTGGGGGAGATAGGCGAGGACGCCGCCACGTCGCCCCTCATAGGCGCCCTCGTTGACAATCACTCGGAGGTCCGCAAGGGGGCCCAGGACGCGCTCAGGAAAATCGCCACCGCCCGCGCCATGAACGCGCTCAATGACGCGCCCTTCATGCTGCTCGTCAAGCGCATGACCGAGGGTGAATTCACACGACGGGAAACCCTGCGGCAGATAGGCCAGCTCAAAATTAAGGAAGGCGTTCCGCTCGTAAAGAAAGCCTGCCTCGACGAGTACAAAAATGTACGCATCGAGGCGGTGCGCGCGGTCGGCCTTCTCAGGGAGAAGTCGGCCGTCGAGATGGTCAAAAAGCTTCTGGACGATCCGTACTTCGACGTCCGTATCGAGGTCGTGAAGGCGCTCGAAAAGCTCTTCGATCCGGCGTCGCTTGCCGGGATCGAGAAGGCGCTCCATGACAAGAATCACAATGTGCGCGACGAGGCCAAGGCGGCCTATTATTCCCTCAAGTCGCGCCTCGACAAGGTCACCTCGCCCTCCGGCAATTAGGTCCCGGCTGCGATGTTCCTCGGCTTCGACATAGGAAACACCAACACCGTGATGGGTATCTACCGGGAGGGCGTCCCCTCTCCCGTGGAAACGTACAGGTTTCGGACCCGGCGCGATCTCACGCGGGATGAAATAGGGGCTCTCGCGACCTCGTTCGTGCACAATTTCAGCGAGAAAAACGGCGTTGTTGACGCTGTACGCGGCTTGGCCATCGCGAGCGTCGTCCCCGAGGTCAACAGGCGCTTCAACGAGATGGCGGGACGCTATTTCTCACTCTCCCTGTATGAAATCAATCACCTTTCCCGGACCCCCCTTTCGCTGGCCTATGACGATCCCTCGACGCTCGGTGTGGATCGGATCGTGAACGCGGTCGCCGCACACCGGGAATATCCCGGCGATAAAATAATAATCGATATCGGAACCGCGGCGACTGTGTGCGTGCTGCATGCCGACGGCCGATTCGACGGCGGCCTCATTGCCCCGGGGATCGGGGTGACCGTCGATGCGCTCGCCGCAAAGACCTCGCAGTTGGCGAAGGTGGACTTTAAAAAGCCGGATAAGCTTATTGCAACAGATACCAGGGACGCGATTACCTCGGGGTTTTTTTACGGGTGGCTCTCGATGATCGAAGGCCTGATCGCCAGGATCGAGGCGCAGTACGGGAAACCATTCACCCCGGTGCTCACCGGGGGCTATGCGGCGCCCCTCTCACCGGAACTGACCCTAAAGCACGAATTCGATCCGCTGCTGACCATGAAAGGCATTTTTTACGTATACTCGATGAATCGCTGATCACGGGCTCCCCCGCGATATACCGACCTTTTATTGCACCACTACGTGCCCGGGCCGGAATGCCCTGGCACCCCCTCCTGAGCTGAATAAAATGATTTCGATTTTTACCGAATAAAGAAATTGCAAATTTTTGGGTCAAAATGGGCCATAAGTGAACATTTTGCAAATATATTATACATAAATTATAGTATTTGTAATGGATTTATGAAAACTTCGTTATGTTGACAAGCCCAGTTATTCACAAAGTTATCCACATTATCCACAAACGGGTTTGAAAATTACATTAATTTACTAAATTAATTTCTCTGAAAGTGTCGAGCAACGTCAAAAAATTGCCAATGAAAGAAATTAATTTCGATCCGCGACGGATGTTCATTCTAAGTTCTCGAAATACCAGGAGTTATAATTGTTTTTATTATTCGCCAGGCGGGAACGCCGAACGCCTCGCAATAGATTCCGCATTATGCGGGCCGTATGCACAGTAGCCATGGATTGTTGAACTGATGGCGTTTGTGAATAAGGAGAGGGGCGAATGAAAAATAACCATTTAGCGGAAAACGTAGTGCAATGAATGGAAATAAATACGGGGACATGGATTACAAAATTTATATGGACAAAAATTAATTTTCTTGTCTGGCAACATTCCCGGCCGCTGCCGCGCGAACCATGACGGCGGAATCGTTATTATATACAGGAAAATGGCTTGCAAAGCCGGGCGATTCACATATTTTCTGCGGTAATCCCTCATTTTTTTTTGCCGTATTTTCGGAAAACTATCACTACTATGAGAAGTACGGAGCCTGAATGAGCAATTATGAAAAATATTCGCGATTTATCGTTCGATCGGTAGATCATATCTTTAAAAACTTCCTGAACGACGCGAGCGTCGAGGAGGTTTACGAATCCCAGGCCTCTACTCCCCATGCCTCGAGCGTCGCGATCGAGATCGAGGGCACCCTCAAGGGGGAGCTGGTATTCAATATTCCGATGAAAACCCTCGACCTGATTACAAAAAGGATGATCCCCGATCTGACGCCGCGTACCATCAAGAAGCATCATCCCGATGTCGCGGGCGAGATCGCCAACCTGATATCGGGCACCTTTGCCAACCAGCTCCAGTTCCTGAGGCACAACGTGAGGCTTTCAGCGCCGGAATTCGGCGAGGATCCCATCGCCCTGAAGGCCTTCTATGAGAATATCAACCTTTCATTTAAAACCTCTTACGGCGGATTTGATGTCGATTTATATTATAAGGAAGAAGACTAATCCTTTATCCGAATGCGTCCCGATGCGGGCATTGAAAACAGTCATGGAAACAGGTGAAAATCCCGTGCCTGTGATCCCCGGGTTCCGATAATGCCATTTCACGGACGGTTCCCATCCGCGGGAGCTCATGAATCTGCTGCGGACATGCCGCAAATAACGTGCGGAAATATATTCGAGCGAACGGATGTGCGCCGATACAACAGGAATCCCGTGTGGCGCCGTCACTGGTTTGAGATGCTGCGGTAAAATTTGAACAACTGTGGAGATACTGGAGGCCTGCGCATGGATGCGGTTGACGAGTCGAGGGCGGAACTGGACAGGACGTATGCGCGCTGCTACAAGGCATACGCGGCACCCCTCAGGCGCTTCGTGGCGGGGCTGGTGCATGACGAATATGCCGCCGAAGAAATTGTCCAGGACACCTTTATGAAGCTCTACGAAAAAAAGGTCGCGCTTGACGAATCGCGGCCTACCCTGAGGAGCTTTCTCTATATCGTGGCGCGCCACCGATCGCTCGACTACCTCGCGAAATGCCGGAGGGAAGACCGGGTGAGGACGCACGCCGCTTTCGACGAGGCGATCATGGATGACCGCTTCTACCGGGACCTGGCGGACGCCGTGATCGAGGGCGAGGTAATCTCCACCCTGCACGATACCCTTAATTCCATCCCGGAAAAAAAGCGCGAGATTTTCATCCGCAGAGCTATGCTTGACATGAAGTTGAATCAGGTAATGAAGGACCTCGATGTCTCAACCTATACCATTAAAAAAGTGGAACACGAGGTACGTCTCAGGATCCGCGATTCGCTCTCGCGGTATTATGCGGGCGGCTGAGCACGGATTGCCACTACACGCATCACGGCGGTACAATGAAACGCGATGAAAATGAAATCCTTATGCCGGTGGAACGCGCGCTCGCGCTCATCCTCGAAACGATCCGGCCGTTGCCCGTGGAACCGTGCGGACTCGCGGCTCTCGCGGGAAGGGTGATTGCCGAGGATATAATCTCCACCATGGATATTCCCATGGTCGACAACTCTGCAATGGACGGGTACGCCGTGCGCACGGGTGACGTTGCCGGGGCCGGCCGGCGCGATCCGGTGGGGCTTGATGTCATTGGCGAACTCCAGGCGGGAGCGGCGATGGCAGGACTGTTGGTGGAGCCGGGCCGCGCGGTGAGAATTATGACCGGGGCCCCCATCCCGCCCGGCGCGGACGCCGTGGTGCGTTTCGAGGATACGGAGGAGCGAGGAGAGCGGGTCTCCATCTTTGTCCCTGTTGTAAAAGGAGAAAACATTCGCCGGGCCGGCGAGGATTTACGCGCGGGTGCCGTCGTTCTTGGCAAGGGCGCACGCATTCTATCCGCCGATATCGGTCTCCTCGCCTCGATTAACGTCCGTGAGGCGCGCGTGTATCGAAGACCCACCGTCGCGGTGATCTCCACCGGCGACGAGGTCGTGGAGCCGGGTCCCGATCTCCTCCCGGGCCAGGTGAGAAACAGCAATGCCTATACCCTCGTTTCAGAAATCGCCCGGTACGGGTGCGAGCCGCGCTACCTGGGTATCGTGCGCGATTCCCTGGAGGCGACCCGCCTGCTGCTCGGCGAGGCCATGGGGTGCAACGTGATTGTCACCACCGGCGGAGTTTCCATGGGCCGGTACGACTTTGTAAAGGACGCGATCGCCGCTCTTGGGGTCGAGATACTGATACAGAATATCCGGATGAAGCCGGGGAAACCCTGCGTGTTCGGTACGAAGGGACCGCTCCTTTTTTTCGGTCTCCCGGGGAATCCTGTCTCAACCATGGTGTCGTTCATACAATTCGTTCGTCCGGCCCTGTTCAAGCTCATGGGGGCGGCGCGCCTGGCGAAACCGGTGGTGCATGCCGTGGCCCGGGACGATATCGTGAAAAAACCCGGACGCGTGCATTTCATCCGCGGGCTTTTCACGGTCCGTGACGGGGAGTTTTACGTCTCTACCACGGGTCCCCAAGGATCGGGTATCCTCCGTTCAATGAGCGCGGCGAACTGCCTCATCGTGCTTCCCGCGGAAACCGAAAGGGTTCGCGCGGGCGAACGTGTTCTCATCCAGCTCATCCAGCACGAGGAGATCTGATGGCGCGGAAGGGAATCCTCCTCTACTCCGGGGGCCTCGACAGCCTGCTGGCTGGAAAAGTCCTGCTCGAACAGGGGATCGAGATCGCGAGCGTCCAGTTTATCAGCCCCTTTAAGCCTCTTGACGACGATCCTTCCCTGAGCGCGGCCGCGCGCCACGCGAGGAATATCGGGCTCCCTCTTCGCTTCGTGCGATGCGGCCGCGAGTACATGGACATGGTAAAAAACCCCCTGCACGGTTACGGCAAGAACATGAATCCCTGCATCGATTGCAAGATCCACTTCCTGCGCGAGGCGAAAAAGATGATGGAGGCCCAGGGGGCATCATTCGTGGCGACGGGCGAGGTGGTAGGCCAGAGGCCCATGTCGCAGATGCGCCACATGCTGAACCACATCGAAAAAGAGAGCGGCCTGGAGGGAAACCTCCTGAGGCCGCTTTCGGCGAAGCTTATGAAAGAGACGAACGCCGAAAAGAGCGGGATAGTCGACAGGACCTCCCTCCTGGCGATAAACGGCCGTTCACGGGGTGCGCAGATGGAACTTGCCGCCCGTTACGGTATTGCCGAATACGGCGCGCCCGCGGGCGGCTGCCTTCTCACCGACGCTCCCATCGCCCGCCGCGTCAAAGACCTGTTCCGGTTTGTTCCCGGCTTTTCCATGACCGACGTATATCTGCTGGCCGTCGGCAGGCATTTCCGACTCCGGGAAAATCTTAAAATCATCGTCGGGAGGAGCGAAGTCGAAAACCGGGAACTTGAAAAATACAGGCACGAAGCGGACTGCTTCGCGGTCCCGGAGTTCAAGGGCCCCGCACTCTACGCACGGGGGGGATTTACGGGGAATGATCTTGAAACCCTCGCCGGGATGTGCGCCCGGTACGGCAAACCGGAACCGGAAAACAACACGCTGCTCTGTACATTGGCCGACGGCACCGAGATAAAATGTCCCTGCCTGGAAAAAATCGACGACGATGTTCTCGATAAATTGAGGATATGACATGATCGTAAGAAAAAAAACCATTTCATTTATCGCCTCCGGCCGCGGCTCCAACTTCAAAGCGGTCGCCGAAAAAGTGATCGATGGTTCCATTCCGGGGAAACTGGGCATCCTCGTGACGGACAGGCGGGACGCCAAGGCCCTCGACCTCGCGAAGGAATTCGGTATGGACGCATATTGCATCAATCCGAAAGATTTTCCGGATCGGGGCGCGCACGAAGAGGAAATGATCCGCGTTTTAAAAAAACATAAGACGGACCTCGTGGTGGCAGCGGGATACATGAGACTTCTCACAACCAGATTTCTGAATGAGTTTAAAAACCGCATGATAAACATCCACCCGGCGCTTCTTCCTTCCTTCCCCGGGGTGCACGCACAGCAACAGGCGTTTGACTACGGTGTGAAAATTACAGGTTGCACTGCCCACTTTATCGACGAAGGGACCGATACGGGGCCCATCATCATGCAGGCGGCTGTTGCGATAAATCAAAACGATACGGCCGATTCCCTTGCGGCGCGAATACTACGCGAGGAGCACCGGATATTGCCGGAATCGGTTCGCCTGTTCTGCGCCGGCAAACTCAGGGTCAAGGGGAGAAAAGTTATCATTCTGCCCTAAAATGTGCTTGCTATTTCGATAAATCCGACTAAATTCAACTTTCAGGTCAGGCGTTCCCGAAATTTATCGGTGCCGCGAATCGCGAGAAGGAGGAGTGATGGGCTTCCTGTACATTCTAGCGGTGTACATGTTTTTCATGTTCTTTCTGCTCACCGTTAATTATTATATACACCTGCTTTCAAGTAAGGATCAGTATACTCGGGAAGAGCTTTCGAATATACTTCCTTACATTTCAGGATATCTCGCCATGCTGGGCGAGAAATACCACCAAACGGGTTTCATGCTTGCCCTGCTCCCGGCTTCCCTGGTCGGCCTTCTCATACCGCAAATTTCCGACCACTGGTTTTTTTCTTCTGCGATTCTGTTCGTCATCGCGTACCTTTTATTGCCGGTGCTCAAGGAACGCTTTGAGAGCACGCGCGTCATGGCTTCCGACAGCCATGCAGACGACATATTGAATTTCCTGGCGCGTCACGCGGGGGTACTTGTCATTGGGCTCGGCGGCGGCATGGGGAGTTCCCTCATGTATACGTGGGCCAGGGACAAGGAACTGGGGTTTCTCTGGTTTATTTTGAACCTGAGCGTGCTAATCGTGTTGATGGAATTTGCACTGGCGCGGGAATATAATGAACAATGAGGTGATTACTGCCGCCACTACTCGCATGTAAGTAAACATATAAAGCTTAATGTGTATAATTATGCGAGTTATCGCGACGGTAAAATTTTTGGATTTTTAAGTTGACGCCCCCCTGAATAGATAGTACCATTCATGCCAACGGTTATTACGAGATAAATATTTGCCGGATTTGTACTTTCTATCTCAACGGGGTGTATCCCCAAATAATTAAGGAGGAGTTTCTATGAAAAAGTTTCTTTTGGTTATGTTCGTTCTGCTGGTAGGCGTGGCCCTCATTTCCTGCGGCGATAAAGGCGGTATGGGCGGACAGGTCGAAGGCAAGACGATGAAGACTGAAGGATGGATCGGTAATGACGCTTTCCAGGTTGTTTCGACTGGTGTATCCAAGGAAGGTCTTACGAATAAAGATATGAAAATTGGTACCGCGAGCGAAGCCGCCCAGGCGATGGCTGAAAAGCGGGTTATTGAAAAATTTGTAGGCGCTCGACTCGAAGGTGCTGCCGGCGCTGCTGACTATGCCTCCACAGGCGTTGCCGTTGCGAAGGAATTCGGCGGAATGGTGAAGGGCGGTTCGATCATCAGCAAGACGATCGGCGCATGCGACGAAGGCGAAGCACGCTGCTCGGTTGAGCTCGTGTACAGGGTCGAGAAGAAGAATTTGAAGAAGGACGTTCAGGGCGGAGCAACGAAGTAGCCCCAATACATCCAACTTGGTAAATAAGCCGCGCATGGAATGCGCGGCTTATTTTTTTGGTGCGCCCGGCACGGGCGCTAAAATAAAAAGGGCATCGTTTCCGATGCCCTTTTTATTTTAATTTATAATTGCAACCCCGGCAACGCCCTACTCTCCCACACAGTTACCCATGCAGTACCATCGGCGATGAAGAGCTTAACTTCTGTGTTCGGAATGGGAACAGGTGTTTCCTCTTCTCTAAAGTCACCAGGGAATTTTTTCTCAGTGACTTGTGCACTACAACCCAGGGGGTCATCTTTGTCAATAAAAAAAATGAAAAAAATTCTCCGCGGACGGAATCGCGTTTTTTATCCGATTACAACCGGTCAAGTGGAATGCCATTCCTGACCGATACTGGAAGGGGGAGCATTATGACCGCAAGAATACTATTCGTCGCCCTATGTATATGCCTATTGTGCGGTGGTTTCCCCCGTACGGCACAGGCACAGGACGATTACAGGGTCTTACTGACCGACAAGAAATATTCCGAAGCTTTTGCGCTCATCCAGAAAAAGCTCAATGCGATCTATGACACCCGGATCGAATGGAAAAGGATCCCGACCGATTTCATTACCGCGAAGAGGCTCGAGGAAAAAGTAAACGTAAACGAGGAATTCAAGAAGAGAAGGGCAAGGGGATTTTTTATAGAGGAAAATGCCGAGCTTTCCGGGCTTCACCTGGACGCGGCACGCTGTCTTGTGGCGATGGAGGAATACCAGTCTTCATTAAATCATTATTACCAGTCCTTGAAATTTAAAACGGTAGAATATGAAAAGGACGATGTTATTTACCATGAGATTTCCGAGATTTACGGGAAACTCAACCAGTGGCGCGGACAGATCGACGCCCTTGAATCGGCGTATTCCCTGAACCCGAAAAAATTCGGCTATTCGCTCGAACTTGGAAAACTGTATTATCGGACAGCCGATAAAAAACGGGCTATATTCCACCTGGATCGATTTGTCGAGGCGGAACCGGGGGCCGGGTCCGAACCGTCGCTTTTTCTCATGCTCGCAAACCTGCATCAGGACACGGGAAAATTCCTGAAGGCAGTTGAATACTACAAAAAATATCTGGAAATAAAACCGGATGATGCGCAAATCCGGTTCGGGCTCGGGTATCTCGCCTTCGCGAACACGGGCGATTATTCCCTGGCGCGGCAGTCGCTGGAGAAGGCACTTACGCTGCTTCCCGCGGACGATCTCTATCGCAGATCCAAGGCGAACGAGTACCTGGCGGAAATGGCGATGAAGGACCTGGAATACGCGCGCGCGGCGGAGTTGTTTCTGAACACGGTGAAATTCCAGGACGAGATAAAGGCACTGCTCGGGAAGAAGGACCAGGAACTGGCGTCGTTCAATACCTCGCTGAAACAACTGCGCGGATCGCTTATGGAAGGCAAAAAGCCGGAGCTCTACCCGGAATACGAAATGAAGCTCGAAGAATTGGCCAGGCTGGAGCGGGACAGGAAACGCATATTCTATGAATATGAACGGCTGGGCGCCGGAAAATCGCGCTGGGGAATCGCCACAGCATTCGAGAGGCTTCGAAAATTCGATGAGGCCATCCGGTATTACAAGGAAGCCGTACTTTTCAATTACAACCCTGCCGAGGCCAGGGACCGCCTTCAAAAATTACAGTTGAAAATTAATCGCGGTTATTAAAGCATAGATTGATCTTAAAATGAGTTTGAGGGGAAAGGTATGTCAGGACATTCCAAATGGGCTACCATAAAGCGCAAGAAGGCCGCGACCGATTCGAAGCGGGGCGCATTGTTCACGAAAATAATCCGTGAGATCACCGTGGCGGCCAAGATGGGCGGCGACGACGTCAATTCGAATCCGCGCTTGAAAAACGCCCTGCAGAAAGCCAAGGAAAACAACATGCCCAGTGATACCGTGGAGCGCGGGATCAAAAAGGGCATGGGAACGCTCGAGGGGGTCGTCTACGAGGAGATTACATACGAGGGCTACGGACCCGGGGGCGTTGCCATCATGGTGGAGTGCCTCACCGACAACAAGAAACGCACGGCGCCGGAGCTCCGCACTATATTCTCAAAGAACGGCGGAAACCTCGGAGAATCGGGAAGCGTTTCGTACCTCTTCGAGCGCAAGGGTATGATTATCATCGAGGCGGGGCAGGCCAGCGAAGACGCCGTCATGGAGCTGGTACTTGAGTTGGGGGTCGAGGATGTAAGGAACGAGGACGGCACCATCGTGATCATCACGCCGCCCGCCGCATACCAGGAAGTGCTGGACATGGTGAACGGGAAAAGCTGGAAGCTGGTCATGAACGAAATTTCTCGCATTCCCAAGACCACCGTGCCGCTGGATGACAAGAAGGCCGAACAATGCCTTCGCCTTATCGAGGGCCTGGAGGACCAGGATGACGTGCAGCAGGTTTATTCCAATTATGAGATACCCGATGATGTCATGGCGCGCATCAGCGAGGCGAGGTAGGTGAGAGTCCTTGGTATCGATCCGGGATACGGGATTCTGGGATGGGCGGTAATCGAGGATTCGTTCAAGGCCCTCGCATACGGGGTGATCGAAACCTCCAAACAGGCGCACTTTGACGACAGGCTTCACGAGATACATACCGGCATGACGGTGATCATCAGGGAGTATGCACCCGAGACCGCGGCCATGGAAAAGCTTTTTCACGCCCGCAATACGACCACCTCCCTGGACGTGGCAAAGGCCATAGGCGTGGTAATTCTCACCCTGCGCATGCATGGATTAAGGTGTGCCGAATATTCCCCCCTCCAGGTAAAGTACGCCCTCACCGGGTACGGCCGCGCTTCGAAATCTCAGATGCAGGAGATGGTGCTTCGACTGTTCGGCATGAAGGAGATTCCCCGGCCCGACGACGCCGCGGACGCGCTCGCGATAGCGGCCTGCCATTCGATGGCCGGGAAGTCGCCGCAGCGGGCGCCGATACGCAAATCCTCCTGAGGAGAAGAAGGCGCGATGATTTCCAAGCTCAGGGGGAAAATTGACGAGTTGAAGCCCGCCGAGGTGGTGATCGATGCCGGCGGAGTCGGGTACCGGTGCAGCATCCCCTTTTCCACGTATGAAAAGCTGCGAGGCGATAGCGAGGCCGTCCTTCATATTTACACGCATCACCGCGAAGACCAGTTGCGGCTCTTCGGTTTCTATACCCAGACGGAAAAGAACCTGTTCATGATGCTGCTCGGCATACCGGGCATCGGCCCCGCCATGTCCCTCGCGATTCTTTCGGGCATCTCAATCGATGTCCTTGTCGGCGCGGTAAAGGCAAACAACCCCGGTGCGCTCATGCGCATCCCGGGGGTAGGCAAGGCCAAGGCGGAAAAGCTGATATTCGAACTGGCAAGGAAGGCGAAGAAAATCGAGGCCCTGACCCAGGACGTTTCCGCTCCTGTAACCGCCCGGAGCGAGGCGATAGAAGCGCTTGTTTCCCTGGGTTTTGATGACGCGCGCGCGTCGAAAGCGGTCGAGGCCGCCGTTAAAGAGAACCCTTCGGCCGATACGGAGCATGTGCTCAAGGCGGCTCTCAAACTGCTCGCCTGAATCTTTGAGCACACCCCGCCCATAGTTACCATGTATTAAAAATAATTAATAAATATTTTTCTTCTACTTAAATCATTGTATAAAAAAAATAATAATTGATTTTGCATCATTTCCGGCATTATATATTATTTAAACGTGGAAACCACCCGGGGAGATGATGCCATGAAGATAGAAATAACGATTCTTGGCCTGCTCATGGAAGAAAACCTGTACGGATATGAAATAAAGAAGAAAATCGTCGAGCGTCTCGAAGATTACGTTGATATAAAGTTCGGATCCATCTACTACGCAATCAAGAAGGCGGTGGATAACGGCTGGGTGAAGCGCGTTGGAACCGAGAAGGAAGGGGGTAACCCGGAGCGTTACATCTACCAGGTTCTGCCGACGGGACGGAAGTATTACAAGAAGATGCTCAAGCAGTATTTCGAGCACACGATGATACATTTCGATATCGATATCGTGCTCATGTTCCTGAATTCGCTGAGCCCCGAACAGCGCGAAGCGTTCATCGAGGACAGGATCGAGCTTGCCAAGGAGAAATTATCGGACATCCGGATCAAGATCGAGGAAGAGGAAAAACTCCCGGAAGACAAATCGCACATTCACATTTTCACCTACCTGGAAAACCACCTGAAGGCGGAGCTTAACTGGTTGAAGTCGCTGAAGCGCGGAGATGTAAGCGCGGTTGAGGCCGAGTCCTAGAACGTCGCCGTCAGGTCGTCCAGGAAATCGGCTTTTTTTGCGCTCAGCTGGGTCTCCAGTTCCCTCTTCATCCCCGCGAGCTCGTTTTCGGCCCTGTGCTTGTCGAGCACCTTTTGCGGTGAACCACCCTGCTCCTGGGCGGAAAGGGCTTTCTCGAGAATCATGCCGTTTATGGCGGCGATTTTTTCGATGTTGAACAGGTGCTTCTCGGCCAGCGACTTGATGATCGAGAGAAGCACGTCCCCATGCTGTTGGGCGATATCTTTCAGGTTGCTGCGCTTGAGCCTGGTGAGCACCACCTCGCCCTTCGCCTTAAGCGTCGCAGATCTTTTTTCCCCGAGCAGCAGCGCCATTTCGCCGAACACGTACCCCGCTTCGGAAATTCCCGTTATGCGGTTTCCGTTCATGTAGACATCGATGGTGCCCGACTGCAGAATGTACATCTCGTCGCCGACGCTCCCCTCCTCGCAGATGACCGATCCGCCGGGAAACTCCAGGGTCGTATCGCTCATGGTTATGGGAGCGCTGATCTTGGTGGCCTCGGCTCCGCGGTCGAAGGCCTCGCCGCGTTTAAAAAGCAGGTTCGCCTCATATTTCTCGGCCAGTTGCTTGAGCCAGGGGAGGCGCCGTTTGTCCCACTCCTTCTTGAGACGCGCGACTATCCGGTAATACTCGACGGCGATCTCCTTGCCGCGCATCTCATCCCCCTTGAGGGAGCCCATGTTCTTGTTGATGATCTGGTTCGTGAGGAGCACCTGCTTCGCCATCACCATCGAGATGTTGATGGCAAAGGAATAGTTGCTCATGGAGGCGAGAAATTTTTCGGCGGGAATCTTTTTCACGACCGAGCCGGAATCGGTGATGGCGGTCTCGAGCCTGCTGCATTCCTTGCCCACAAGGCCGTTCAGTACCAGTTCGGTGGCGCCGATTATCAGGTTGCTGCCCTTTACGGCGTACTTGTCGGCGTCGGTCACGAAGAAATAGACGACACCCTCGGACAGCAGGAAGGCCTCGGCGGGGGGCGTCGCTGCGGTGTAAAGCCTGAGGAAGCTGCCCGGTGCCATGGCGCGGGCTTACAGTATGTCTTTCAAAATTTTTAAAAGCTCTTCTTTCTCGAACGGCTTGGTGAGAAAGGCCGTCGCCTGGATCTTTGAATCGCTCAGTTTAAGCGTGGTCTGGCTCAGCGCGGAGATCACCACGATCTTCGCATTGGGGTCCACCGCCTTGATTTCGGCAACGGCCTCGATGCCGTCCTTGCCCATCATGGTGATGTCCATAGTGACGAAGTCGGGCCTGAACTTCTTGAACGCATCGAGCCCCTCGGCGCCGTTTTCCGCCTCCCCGAGTACCTCGTGCCCGCCTTCCTCCAATACGTCCTTGATGATTCTTCGCATGAACTTGGAGTCGTCTACGATGATCCCTTTTGCCATGAATACCCCGGGTGTGCGCGTAATGTCTTCCGCAAAAAGCGTTTCGCGGAAAGCTAAGCGTATCGGCCCCCTCCCCGGCAACACAGATAATGGGTTTGACAATGCGGACGGGACCCATATGCCGGTATAGTAAAATTGATGCACCTTAAAATTCAATTACTTTTCGCGCGCAGGTCGGTTATGCTGAAAAAAAGCCATCGGGAATTCATTACGCAGACCCGGAAGACGGTGGGACGCGCCATAAACCGTTACGGGATGGTGAAGGCGGGCGACAGGGTGCTGGTCGCGCTCTCGGGGGGGAAAGACTCCCTGGTTTTGTTGGATACGATCACGGAGCGGCTGCGCTACCTGCCCATAACCTATGAGGTTGCCGCCGCGCACGTGGTGATCGAGTGCATGCCGCGCCAGGCGAGCGAGGACTACCTGCGTGAATTCTGCGGGGAGCGCGGGATCGCGCTGCATATCCGTACGGTTCCCGGCAGGATCGACTTTGCGCGCGGCAGCTCGCCCTGCTTCGTCTGCTCGTGGCACCGGCGCAGGGAGCTCTTCATCCTCATGAAAGAACTGGGATTCAACAGGCTCGCCTTCGGCCATCACATGGACGATATCGTCGAAACCCTGATTATGAACATGGCGATTCACGGGAAGATTTGCGCGATGCCGCTCACGCTTTCGATGTTTAGCGGGCAGTTCGATCTCATCCGCCCGCTCGGTCTCCTCGCGGAAAAGGACATCGTACGGTACGTGAAGCTGAAGGGACTGGTTCCCGGGGAATATATATGCCCCTACGGCCAGAGCTCGATGCGCGCGGTGACGAAAAACCTCGTGAAGGAGATGCACGCGCTTTCGCGATTCGCCCTGCATAACCTGTTCACGGCGCCCTCGCGCATAGACACCGAGTACATCCCCTGACGGGTCAGCCCCCGGCGCACTCAATCCGGATCATTATACCCGCACCCCTCGTAAGGGCTCAGGGGCCCCGACGTGTCGAGATGCGCGACGTCTTCGTAGTAGGGGAAATCCCGGCACATCCTGGGCCGAATGGGGTGGATGGAGCAGGTCGGCAGGCCCGTCGCGTCGTGGGTGAAATGCCTGCAGCGATAATGGTAAGGAATATCCTCTTCTTTTTTTTCGAACAGGAATTCGAGCATGGGGTAGATCAGATAAATTTCCGAAAAGTTCGGATCGATCGAAGCGGATTTCTTCCAGAAGTGATATGCGCGTTCGAGAAGCTCGGGCGGTTCCGCCAGGCGGACGTCCCGGCAGCAATAACCCCTGCGCTTGCATTCTCCCATGACGCGTCCTATTTTCCGCAGCCGGGCGCGCCCGACAGGAGGATGACAGGAGAGAGGCAGAGGGGTCCGATACCGGCTGATTTCATGACGTGTCTCCAACGGTCCAGGGATTCGGCCTGATTATACCGGCCCCCTTCGAGAGTCAAAACATAATTCCCCGGCCGGCATTGCGCGGGGACCGATGCCCCGCAAGGGCCGGCTAAAACCTGAACCCCAGTGAGAGCTCGTAGACAGGCTCGCGGTCGTTCATGCGTCCCTGCAGGGACAGCGAGGGCGCCGCCTCGTCCCGGTCGGTTTCGATCGTGTAATGCTTGTAGGAGGTGCGGCTTAGATAGGCGAGCGCGATATCGGCAATCTTGATGACGCCCAGCGCAGAAAATGCATATACCGCGCGGGCGCGATTCCTGTATTCGTACGCGCAATACGAGGCGACGGCCATCTCCGTGAAATAAAAGCCCCATCCCGGCAACCTGCGGCCCTTGTAGAAATGGCCCCCGCCCGGGACAAAGAGCGACATGAGCGCCGCGGTCGTGTCCCGTTCTTCGAAGAACGGGGGCAGCGTATCGGTCTTCGGGAACATTTCGGAGAGCTGGTCGAGGTACGCGACCGTGAACGTGAACGGCAGTCCCACCCACAGGAACGTCTGCATGCGGTGAACGGCAGCGCTCTTGTCCGCGTCACTGTTCCAGGGGAAGAAATTTCCGCGGAAGCCCGTCATGAATTCGGGTAGTGCGAGCTGGGTGACCAGCGCCGCGCCGGAGAGGGTCATGCCGGTCATGTCGGGGGACGCGGTGCTGAACCCCAGGTACTGCGTCGAGAGAAACGCGCCGTACACGGGCAGGCAGATATTCCCTCCCAGGTTGACGACGCACATCCCCTCGATGTAGCGCTTGCCCGCGTCGTCGCCGCGCAGGGTAGTGCTTTCCAGGGAGTATTTGCGCACCGTGTTCTCGGAGATCCGCCGAGTGAGGTCCTGCCCCATTTCCGCGGTTTCCGGGTATGCCTTGATGACAAGGACGTCTTCGTCCGGGACCTGCCCCGTGACGCGCGCGATGGATTGATAGCGGCTGGTCACAGTGACCAGTACCTCGCCGTGCGACGCGGTCCGATAAGCCCCCGGTTTGATTCCGTGCCACTGTCCCGCGCCTATGAGTACCCGGTCCCCTTCGAGCTTTTCAAGCACCGGGGCGTGGATGGGGATTTTTTCGTGGGCCTTCGCGAGTGCCCTGCTGAGCTTGAGCGGAATGTTCTGAATGAGCCGGCTTTTCACCCGGACGGAGCGGGCCTGGGAGCCGTATGCCGGGTTCAGGGGAACGAACGCGAGCTCGGCGTAATAGGTGTTGAGCTCCTGGGCGACGGCGATCACGCAGTAGGCGTCCGCGTTGAGGGTTTTTGCGGTTTGCCGGAACAGCTCTTCCGGAGGGGCCTTCCGGGAGCGCTCCATCGCCCATTTCAGATTATTTTCCTCGACCGGGAGGAGGCGCCCGCATTCTTCGAAGGTGTGGCGTACCGCGATCAGCGATTCAAGGGAAAGCGCCTTGAGGGATTCGCCCTGGGCCGGGAGCACAAATACGACCACGCCCCCCGAGGGAAGGTTTACGATGATTTCATCCGCACCGAACGCGCCCGGGCGAAGGAGAAGCAGGGACGCGGCCGCGAGCAGGATTCGCAGCGCGGTCATGAAAAATGCTTTTAAAAAACCTGTATGCGTATCGGACCCCATAGTGCCTCTAAAACCTCAGGGCGAAACCGCCGCCCACGACGGTATGGCCGCGTTCATCGCGATAGATTGACGGCTGGAATGCGAGTTCCTCGCCGCGCGCTTCACCCGTGTAAATCGCGTCGGGGGTGAGCACGGCGTGAACGATTTCGACGAGCTTCACCGCGGCGAGGGCGTACAGGAGCGTGTAGCCGCGCCGGTGATCATGCGGGGCGCGCGCGTACTGCTCACCCGCGGCATCGTAACGCGTGGCGTGCGCGAACTCGTTCAGGATCGAGTAGACCAGGAGGTTGTCCAGGTGAAAATAGAAATAGCCCCAGGCCCTTGAGCCGCGGTAAAAATGTCCCCCGCCCGGCGACGCGAGCGCGAGAAAGGCCGCCGACCACGGGTTGCCGATAATCGGCTGCGTGCCCGAATACTCCGCGGCGTCGCGGAGATACTGGTGAGCGAACGCGTCCACAAAAAGCGGGATTCCGCCCGAGAGCGCCATGTAGAGCGCGAAGTCGTACCGCGCGGCGCGCGTGCGGGAAATATCGCGATGGTCCTCCCTGAGCTTCGAGGGGCGGTTGAGAAACCCGTCCGCCTCGAGATAGAGCCAGGGCGAAACGTTCACCGCCCAGAGACCAAGGCCCGCGTAGTCGCCGTATACGTAATAGCCCAGGGGGGCCATGAGGGGCATGCTCACGCTCGCGGGCGCGCCGAACAGCATGATGTAGATCGTGTCGGCCGGGGAGTGCGATTCGAAGACGAGCTCCTTCTTGCGCCCGCGGTAAAATTCGTCGAGATAATCGGCGCGCGCGGTGAAGTTCTGCAGAATGAAATCCCCCTCGCGGAACGCGGCCGCGCGATCCGGAAGCTTCGCGGAGCCGTTTTGAAATTCAAGCTCCCCGGCTTCGATCAAATCGCGGGGAGCGTCCTCCTCGGCCGCGGGGGACGAGGTCCGGTAGACCGTGAAACGGCCGTTCAGCGGTGAGGGGGTGTCCGCGGTTACGCGGCCGCCGGTCGTGCGGATGCGGTAGGGGTGCCGGTACGCGCGCAGCACGCCCGCGATGAACGCCCCCGCGTGTTCCTCGCTCAGGTAGCCCAGTTCGCGGGCGGTGATGTTGGGGCGGCTGAGGGCTATGCGCGCCGAATAGCGATAGACGAGCTTGCCGTTGTACGCGGCGTCCATGGCATAGCATGAAAGCTCCAGCCGGGCCGCGTCGCTCTCCGATTCGATCCTGCCGCGCACCAGGAGGCTTAGGCCCGCGGTCCGCGCGAAGCGCAGCAGGCAGGGCTCGTCCGTGCAGCCGAACGCGTTAAGCTCGCGCTCGAGCTGGGCCTGATTTACCACGGAAAATACCCCCGCCGAGGCGAGGACGTTGGCGAGATGGCTTCCGGTGAGCGAGGCGATATTGGCCGCGCGCGGGTTCCGGGCCTCGATGCCGGCCACGCCCACGAGGAGCCTTTCGGCGGCCTGGGATGGAAGGGGGCGAAAGAGCGTGGCAAGGACGAGCACGCACGCGTAGAGAATCCCGCGCACAACAGGCTCGTGTGATAATGCATTCATGTAGCGAAGGGCATTCATATGATATGAGAATTGGGCAGAATTAATGTCCGCTGTCAACAGCAAAAGCTCCCGGTGATTGGCGGATCATGGAAGGCGGCCGCAGACCTTTTTCATTCCGCGTGGTGAAGTGTGAGACGGTTGTAGCCGGCCATTATCGCGAGTACGAAGATGATCACCCCGGCGCCCAGGGCGGCATTGTAATAGTGGGGTGCGGTCAGCGCTATCCTTATCAGGACCGTGGCGAGTGCGAACCCCGTGTTGCGAAACACGATGGGATAGGTGTAGCTGAACCTGCTTGCCAGGAGCACAATGAGTATGTCGCTGAAGATGAGCACCGTATAGAATACGCTGAATATGTCGAACGATTCCCCGCGCGCCGCCATGCCGTACCAGTACAAGGCGATAATGGTGAAAAAGACGACAAGCAGGAGCAGCGAAAGTATTTTCTTCGATTCGATGAAGTGTTCCTGGTCCGCGGAATTGCCCGTGATGGGCTGGTGGCGGATACAGCGGTAATAGAGTATCAGACCAGCGAAAATGAAAAGCGCCCCGCCGGCGCCGGAAAGCACCGGGAATACCGCCTGTGAAACCTCGGACCACTGAAGCGGCTCGTGCAGGCCGGAGAATTCCACGAACGATTTGCGGAGCATGATGAGGGACAGTATTTCCAACTGCATGCCCATAGATGAGGATACCGAACGCGCGATGCCCAGGATGAGCTGTATCACCTCGATGACGAGCAGGAGGGTGAAGGTCATCGTTACGGCGTGGAAATGGCCCATGGGTATGTTTTCGGACAGGTATTCCGGAAGAAAGCCGCACATGTTGAGGGTGATGAGCATGAGCGAAAAAAGATAGGTTGTGACCAGGAGGGCGCCGAGCACCTTCACCGTCCGGTTTTTCTCCCAGAACGCCTGTATGGTGTCGTAAGCCCGGGACAGCGCGCGTATGAACATGGACATTGTTCCCCTGTCGGATATCCAGCATACTATTCATCAAGAGCAGCGTGGAGGAAACAAAAATTTTCGGCGTAAACACGATTATTCAGCATAATGCTATATGAAAAAAGTTCCGCGATCCCGTAGCGGTTTAAAAGTCATGGGCGGGTTGGAAGTCCGTATGACGGATAATGAACATGGTTCATCGTTTCTCTCCCCCGATGCAACGGAATTTATGTTGACATACGAGATTAGCCTTATAGACTGCGCGTTAATTTTTTAAAAAGATTCGGCGTCAAAGGTATCCACGGAAAATACACACGGGCGACCCCGTGTGTGAGGGTCCGGGTTGCGAGAGACGCCGCACTATTCATAGTATGAGGGGTGCTCAATGATAAAAAGGTTACTCGTAATTTTATTCGTGGTTCTTGCGTTCGCGGGTACGGTTTCCGCGAAAACTATCCACACGGCGGAGGCGTACCGCTCGTGGCTTTATCTGAATTATACGGCGATGATTTCCGAAAACTGGGGCTTCGATGTGCTGGGAAGCCACAGCTATGAGTACAGCAGGGATAATCACAATGAGGCGTCCGCCACAAATACATTTCCCAAGCAGACCTTCTTATGGGAGCTTTTTGCCGGTCCCATGTACGTACAAAAGTTTGGCGATTTCACCTTCAAGCTGCCGGTATGGTATTATTACCAGGGATTTCCCACCCGAGTTCATGAGGGCAAAGACCAGTATTTCTATACGCATAATATAGAAATAGTACCCACGATCGATTACAAGATGGGGAACTGGACCTTCTGGAACAGGATCATTCTACATAACAAGCTTTATTCATCGTTTTATGAAAACGACGACACTGCCGCATTCGCCGGAAAGAGCGACAGCAAGCTGGCGAATGGTCATTGCCTCCTCGTTCGTGAGTACTTCAGGGTACAGTATTCGGTGAATCCCACCCTTCGTCTCCTGGTGGGCGACGAGATATTCGTAGGCGTCATCGAGGATAAAGACACCAAGGATATTACATCCCAAAGAATGAGCCCCGGATTCGAGCGTAAAGGCCTTAACCAGAATCGCTTCTATACAGGATTCAGCTATACCCTGGCTCCCGGGATGGCGATCACCCCTCTGTACATGTTTCAGACGGTGTATGGGGTTCCCAACGAGCGCAGGTTGACGGAGAAAGACCACTACCTCTTCCTGGTGCTCTCATACCAGATGAAGCTTTATTAGATAGGGCTTACTCCTGACAAAAGCGCCTCCGCGGGAAACCCGGGGGCGCTATTATTTTTACCGGGCATAGTTCCGCGCCGATACGTCCGCACCGTCGAGCAATGGAATCCATCGAAGGGCGTGTGCGTATCGGTCCCCGATCCCTGCCGCTTCTTGGCTCCAAGTTATTTATTGACAATTGGCCGCTGTACTTTAAGGCTGAGGGCACGATTGATCGAATTCATGCACATGGTTCGCTTCACATGAGATGCCCGGGGAGCACACAATGAAAAAAGCGCCTTCCAGAAAAAAGCTGAAAATAGTCGACGTGTCCGAGTTCTACGCGGAGGAGGGCGGCGGCGTGCGCACCTACGTGCGCCAGAAGCTTCAGGCCGGATCGAAAGCCGGGCACGAGATCGTGATCGTCGCGCCGGGCCCGGACAACGGCGAGAGCGAGCTCCTGGGGGGACGCATCGTCTGGGTGAAGGGACCGCACATGCCGTTCGATCCCCGGTACTTCGTCATGCTGAGGAAGAACAGGGTGAGGGAGATACTCGACCGCGAGAAGCCGGACGTCGTCGAGGGCTCGTCGCCGTGGATGGGAGGCTGGTTCGTGGCGAAATGGAAGGGCGACGCCGTGAAGTCCTTCATCTATCACTCGGACCCGGTCGCGGTGTACCCGCAGACCTTTTTCGGGAACGCGCTGGGCATGGACCGGGTGGACCGATTATTCGGGTTGTTCTGGGGTTACCTGCGTCGCATCAGCGGCCATTTCGACGTGACGGTGACGAGCGGAAAATGGCTCGCCGATAAGCTGGAACGCTTCGGATTGAAAAATCCTCAATCGGTGCCGTTCGGGATCGAGAAAACGCTCTTCTCCCCGAAGAGGCGCTCGGTGAAGGTGAGGAAAGCCATTCTCGATAAATGCGGGATGCCGGATGACGCGGCGCTCTTCATCATCGTAAGCCGCCTGCACCCGGAGAAGAGGCTGGGCACCCTGCTCAAAGCGTTCGAGATCGCGTCCAAATCCCGCCCCATGGGGCTCGTCATATACGGGGACGGTCCCCAGCGGAAATGGCTGCTGCGTCGCATTGCCAAGCTCAGGGGCGTGCACTTCGCCGGCTACACGAGGAGCCGGGAAGAGATGGCCGACGTGATGGCGAGCGCCGATGTCTTCCTGCATGGCTCTGCGGCCGAGACCTACGGGCTCGTCGTCGCCGAGGCGATCTGTTCCGGGACGCCGGTGATCGTCCCCGACCGTGGTGGCGCGGCCGACCTGGGGAGGCCCAACTACGCGGAGATTTATCCCACCGGGAGCCATTCCGCCTGCGCCGCGGCCATGCTTAAAATCCTGGAACGCGACCGGAAGGTGCTCTCAAAAGCCTGTGTCGCCGCGAGCAGGGAAAAGATAGGAACCATGGACGATCATTTCGACATGCTGTTCGATCTGTACGCTTCCATGGTCAAGAACAGGAAGGGGTGAGCCCGTGTCCAGGGTGACCGCGGACGCGGACGCTATCCTGCGCGCCGCGCGCATCCTGCGGGACGGCGGCATCGTTTCGTTTCCCACGGAGACCGTGTACGGACTGGGCGCGCGCGTGGACGACGGCAGGGCCGTGGCGCGGATATTCGAGGCCAAAAACAGGCCCTCCTTCGATCCCCTCATCGTGCATATCGCCCGTATCGAGGAGCTCGACGCCCTCGTGTCGGGGGTTACGCCCCTTGCCCTCCGGCTTATCGAACGCTTCTGGCCCGGTCCGCTCACGCTGGTGCTCCCGAAAAAAGACCTGGTCCCCGACATCGTGACCGCCGGGCTCCCGAGCGTTGGCGTGCGTATGCCCGCGCATCCCGTCGCGCGCGCGCTTATCGAGGAGACCGGCGTTCCCCTTGCGGCGCCCAGCGCGAACCCGTTCGGGTATATTAGCCCCACCACCGCCTCGCATGTCGAGGAACAGCTTGGCGAGCGGGTTGACCTGATCCTTGACGGGGGCCCGTGCGCGGTGGGGGTAGAGTCGACCATCGTAAAAATCAGCGGCGATGGTTATACGCTGCTCCGGCCCGGGGGCGTAACCGTCGAGGAAATCGAGATGCTCGCGGGGGCGAGGCTTGCTGACGCGAGCGGCGCCAGGGCGGTCCCCGAGGCGCCGGGACAGATGAACCAGCATTATTCGCCGCGCACCCCGGTCAGGGTCGTGAAAAGCTTTAAGGAAATTGGTCCGCGGACCGGGCGCTGCGGCCTCATCGCGTTCATGGACCCGCACGATGCACCGGGATTCGAAAGGATAGAGGTGCTTTCTCCCACCGGCGATCTGCGCGAGGCGGCGGCGCGCCTGTTCGCCTCCCTGCACGAGCTTGATCGCCTGGGGCTGGACGTCATCTATGCCGAGGAGGTCCCGGAGGAAGGGGTGGGCCGCGCGATCATGAACAGGCTGCGCAGGGCCGCCTCCCGCGGGTAAGCCTCCGGTCTGCGCTTATATTTTATTTGACAAACCGGCCATTTGGTATATTAATTTTCAGCACTCAAGTGACGTGAAACCTACCATACCTGTGCATGGGCCGATTTCCGTATGCGCAGGTTTCCGCACTCTCGGTATTTTCAGAAAAAGGGGAACCGTTATGGATGCGCAGATGCCTGCGGCGCTCGGTCTACTTGCAGAGGGAGTGTCCGCACCGTTCAGGGCCGTATCGTTCATCGCACGAAACAAGGGCCTTCTCAGGTACATTGCGATTCCATTCGTACTCAACCTGTTTCTCATTGTCGCGATCTTCTGGTGGGCGTTCGGCAGTCTTTTTCCGATGGCGAGCGCCCTGCTCCAGGGCGAGGCCTGGTACATGGCGGTGCTGCGGTGGATCGCGGGACCCGTGCTCTTCCTGCTGCTCACCATCGCATGTTTCTTCATTTATTCGATTACCGGAAACATCGTATCGGCGCCGTTCAACGATCCCCTTTCGGCGCGGGTGGAACATATAATCGCCGGCACTGCCGTGGAGGAGCCGTTTTCCCTGCGCATTCTTGCGCGGGATATCTGGCGGATGACGAAAAACATTGTGAAATTCCTTTTCATCATCGTCATGTTCAATATCCTGTTCCTCGCGCTGAACATCGTTCCCGGGATCGGGTCGGCGGTGTATTCGCTGCTGAGCTTTTCGGCCGCGATGTTCTTTTTCGGATTCAATTTTTTCGATTTCGCGCTCGAGCGTCATCGCTACGAGTTTCGGAGGAAGATGGACGTGCTGTGGCGGTTCAAGTTCATGACGGCGGGCGTGGGGCTGGGATTCGCGCTCATCACCTTCGTGCCGGTCCTGGGATTCCTGGGCATGAGCCTTTGCACGGTGGGCGCAACGGAATTGTACGTGCGCCGTATCATGCCGTACGAGAACAAGACCATTACGGAGGTTTCCTGACATGATCAGGTTCGATTACAACTATTTCATGGACGAGCATATAGGCGCCGAGCACGGTATCGGCCGGGCCGATATTACCGGCGTGGAGGAGCGTGCCGTAGCGGCGCTCGCGCGCATGGAAAGGGAAAAAGACGCAGGCGCGCTTGGCTTTCTGGGACTGCCGTTCGACCTGAAAACTGCGCGGGAGATCGTAAAATTCCGCGCCGCCGCGGGGACGAAGTTCGACTCTGTCGCCGTCATTGGGATCGGGGGGTCCGCGCTCGGGGCGCAGGCACTGCGCGCCTCCCTTTCACACCTTTACCTGAACGAGCTCGATAAAAAGAAGAGGGCGGGCTCTTGTAGAATGTTCTTTTTCGACAACGTCGATCCGTACGAGATCGAGGCGATGAAGGACCTGCTGGATGTCAGGAAAACGCTTTTCCTCGTGATCTCGAAGTCCGGCGGGACTACGGAAACGAACGCGAACTTTTCGATCCTCCTGGAACAATTGAAGAAGAAAGCCGGGAAGAAATACCGCGACCACATTGTCGCGATCACGGACCCGGAGAAGGGGGTGCTCAGAAAAATAAGCGACGCGGAGGGGTTCGCGACCTTCCCCGTCCCCGCGAATGTCGGGGGACGCTTTTCCGTCCTTTCCGCGGTGGGTCTCGTCCCGGCGGCGTTCATGGGCATCGACATCATGGGACTGCTCAAGGGCGCCCGTACCACGGTGGAGCGCTTTTACGGGAAACCGCTCGCACAGAACGCCCCGCTCCTGAACGCGGCCTTCCACTACCTGTTCGATACCCGCAAGGGAAAGCGTATCAGCGTAATTATGCCATACACGCGGAAGCTTTTTCTCTTCTCCGACTGGTTCCGCCAGCTCTGGGCCGAATCGCTCGGGAAGAACCGGAACATGCGCGGGGCCCCGTTGGTATCCGGGCTCACGCCCGTCCCGGCGCTGGGGACCATAGACCAGCACTCGCAGGCGCAGCTTTACCTGGAGGGCCCCAACGACAAGGTGATCACGTTCCTCAAACTGGAAAAGTTCGGCCGCGACGTGAAGATCCCCGATTTCTACAAGGGAAACCCGGAGCTCGATTACATCTCGCGCAAGAGCCTGCGGGAGCTCAACCGGTTCGAGGAATCGGCGACGGAGCTCGCGCTCAAGATGGCATCCCGGCCCAGCGCGTCGATCATCCTCTCCGCGCTCGACGCGAAGACCGTGGGCGAATTCATAATGTTCATGGAAATGCAGACCGCGTACGCGGGCTACCTGTACGATATCAATCCCTACGACCAGCCGGCGGTGGAACAGGGAAAGCATTTCACCTTTGGGCTGCTCAACAGGCCCGGGTACGAAAAATTCCGCACCGCGTTCGAGAAGGATTACAAGAAGAGCGCGACATTCGTACTATGACGCTCCGGCTTCCCCTTTTCATCGCGTTCGAGGGCATAGACGGCTGCGGAAAATCGACGCTGTGCGCGCGGCTTCACGCCCACTTCCTGTCGAACAAGCTGCCCTCTGTGCTCCTCAGGGAGCCCACCGATGGGATCTGGGGACGAAAAATCCGGGAGATGCTCAAAGGGCCGGAACTCCCCGACGCCGCGGAGCAGGTGCGGCTCTTCCTCATGGATCGCGAGTATGACGTGGAGAACAACATACTTCCCGCGATCCGGCACCGCCGCCTGGTGCTCATGGACAGGTATTTCTACTCCAACGCGGCCTACCAGGGGGCAGGGGGAATCCCGCCCGTCTCGATTCTCGAGGAGAATGTGCGCCGGGGCTTCCCGATTCCCCAGCGGGTGTACCTGCTAGACCTGTCGCCCGAGGCCGCGCTCGAGCGGATCAGCGGGCGCGACACCGGCACGGGGAACGACCTTTTCGAAAAGCAGGAATTCCTCCAGCGGGTACGCGCCCATTACCTCGCGATGGCGGACGAGCGCTTTTCCGTGATGGACGGCTCGGCGGACCCGGAATCGCTCTTCAGGGCGGTGCGGGACGACATGGAGCGCGCATTCGGAGCGTAATGAGGAACAAGCTTAAAAATATCGCCCTCACCTATGGACTGAACCTCCTGTTCACGGGAGGTCTTATCGGCGTCTCCATTTTCTTTTTTCACGAGCGCCTGGAGGGACGCGCCCTCATCCTTTTTTTCTTTGTCCTTATTATTTCCCTGCTCCCGCTGCTGAACTACCTGCGCACCTCCATAGACCTTATTATCAGCCCCATACGCTACAGCGACCTTTACATACAGACCGTGGATTCGATACTCTCGCTCGAATCCTACGACGAGGTACTCAGGGAGACCTTCGACCAGATACTCAACCTTATCAAGGTCAAGTCCGGGCTTCTCATCTTCTATTACCAGGACAAGGACGAGTTCAACATCTTCTACCAGCGCGACCGGAGAAAGCGCACCATCCGCAAGGCGCGCATCATGTCGGACAATATTCTCTTCAAGGTGATCGGCGGGCCCGATGACATCATCATCAAGGGGAAGCTGAACCCGTCGATCCATTTCGAGAACACGATCATCACGGAGCTCGAAAACATCGGGGGAGAGATCGTGGTGCCGATATACTATCACGAGATGTTCCTGGGACTCATCATCACGGGGGAGCGCAGGCGCTGGCTCTCGGACAACGAGATACGGCTGCTCAAGATATTCGCCTCGAAGATCGCGATTCTCTCGGTGAACGCCTTCCTTTTCAACGAGATGGTGAAGAAGAAGCAGCTTGAAAAGGAATATGAGCTCGCGGGCAGGGTTCAGAAAAAATTTCTCCCGCACGACACGCTTTCGGCGGGCCGTGTCTCGATCGCGGTGTTCCATGAGCCGGGTTCGCTCATAATCAGGGAATACTACGACGTGTTCCAGAACGAGCTCCTCGAGGACGACGTCCGCGTATCGGCCTACCGGATCAGGGGAAACATCACCGGCACGTCGATAATCATGCCCGGGGTCCAGGCGGTCGTCCAGAGCTTCGCGCGGATGGGATTTCCCCCCGCGCGGGTTCTGTCGCGGCTCAACCGGACAGCCCGCGAACGGGGTCTCCAGCGCGAAGAGCTCGCCATTATCCACGGCAGCGTGCACCAGGGGGGCGAGTTCAACTTCATCAACGACAGGTATGCGCCGCCGCTCGTGTTCAGGAAGCGCGACGGCAGGTTGCAGCCGGTGCGGCCCTCCGGCAAAGGCCCCTCGCAGAGCCTGAAGATTCATCCGGGGGACGCGTGCATAATCGCCTGCGGACACTTCTACGAGCTCATCGAGGGCAACGCCGCGTTCTACTCGGACTTCATCGCGCGGCACGCCGATGCGACCGCCGCAAGGCTTCGAACGCTGCTCGCGGGGGAGCTTAAAAAACGGTCGTCCGTAACCGGGCTCGATTCGCTCCTCATCGTTATCAGGTTAGAGGAGGGCCGGCAATGAGAAGGCTGTGGTACGCGCTCGTGGTCCTCTGCATGGTGGGTCTCAACATCCTGTTCTTCAACAGGGCCCTGGATTTCAGCGCGAAGTATCCGCTGGGCAGGCTTCTCGCGGGGAATACGCTCGTCGCCGGCATCGCATCCTCGGACCTGCCCCTTCCCTACGGAAGCGTGATCACCCACATAAACGGGGAAGCGGTGACCGCGCAGGATGCGGCCGAGGCGCTGTCGAGGGCGGCCGGGGAGAAGGTCCTGATCACGATACAGCACGGCGACGAGATCACCGTAAGTGAGTTTCTCGCGGGAAGGATGAACTCCGACCTGTTGTGGTTTTTTCTTTTCCTCATCCTGTGCGCCGATATCCATTTCCTGTGGGCGGTCGCCGTGCAGGTGATATATTCCCACCGCTACCTTGCGCGGCTTTTCGTCTATTTCGGACTCGCGCTTTCGGTGCATATCCTCACGGTGATCGACCTGTTTTCCTACAACCGGCTCACGGCGGTCTTTCTTGCTTCGGGTGCGGTGCTCGGCTACCTGGGCGTGCTTATCGGCCTGAATCTCGCCAACCGGAAATTGAGCAGGGGGACGGCGGCCCTTCTTGCCGGGGCGGGCGTCATTATGACCGCTTCCCCGCTCGCGCTGCCCTTCGTAAAATCGTCTGCCTTCGTGTTCTCTCTGTATTTTACGTATCTCGCGGCCTGCGCGGGATTTTCCATTGCATGGCTTGCCGTTTCGACCGTCAGGAACCCGAACCATTATCTGACGAATCGGAACGTCTCGGTCATTGTCTGCATGCTGGCCGGCTTCCTGCTTCCCGTGGGCCTGTTTCTCCTGGGATTCCAATTCGATCTGCCCCTGCCGCCGGGCACCATTCCCGTGATGACGCTTCTCATCCCCCTGTTTATCGGAACGCGGCTGTTAAAGAGCAATTCCTTCGATATGAAGGTGTATTTCGACCGGGGTGCGATCATCACCATGCTCAACGTCGTGATCGCGCTCATCGGGGGATTCTTCCTGTTTTACATATCCAACGCGGGCGGATACCGTTACCAGCTCACGGCGTACTATGCGGTCTTCGGGACACTCATGATCTACCTCCTGGATCTCAAGCATTTCCTGGGCGTTCGCATAAACAACGCGGTGCTCAAGCTCCGGGACTATTACTCGGGGTCGCTGCAGCACATAACCGAGCTCGTCTCCTCGCCCGCCGATCTTCCGGCGAAACTCGGAAAAATATTCGAGGAGGTCCGCTCGCTTACCGGTTCGAAGATGCTCAAGCTGGTGCTCTTCGAGGATCGAACGGGCGACCAGAATCCGGAAATAAGCTCCTTCATGGAATATGCGGGGAAATCGCCGCAGTTCGCCGCCTTCTTCCGGGTCAATAAGGGAATACTCCTGCGCTACACGCTTATCATGAACGACGAGCAGGAGGAAAAGCTCTACCGTTTTCTTTCGGAGAGGGGCTCGCTCATGGCGGTCCCGCTCTTCAAGGGCCCGGAGATTCGCGGCGCCCTGCTGGTGGGCGAAAAGGCCAGCGGCGAGCCTTACACCGAGGAGGAGTTCGGCTACCTGCAGACGGTGTCCCTGCAGCTCTACCAGCTCCTAGAGAACGACCGTCTGTTCGGCAACTATATCATAAAGAAGCGCTACGAGAAGGAGCTCGACATCGCGTCGAACATCCAGCTGCGGCTTTTCCCCGCGAGGGCCCCCGAGCGCTGCGGGCTCAAGATCAGTTTTTACAATAAGCCGTACAGCAAGGTGACCGGGGACTATTTCGATTTCATCCCGGTAGGCAGGGATAAAACCGCGATCATCATGGGCGACGTGTCCGGGCACGGTCTTGCCGCCTCGATGATCCTGTCCATGACGAGCAGTATCGTGAACGCGATGCTCGGGGAGAAGAGGTCGATCGAGAGGGCGGTCGAGGAGATCAATCACTTCCTCAACTTCCGTTACAACGGCGTCGACCTGATCACGCTTTTCATAGGCATATATAACAAGAAAACGAGGGAGCTCGCCTATATCAACGCCGGGCATTGCACCCCCATCCTCATGCGCGCCGGCAGGAAGGACCTCCAGTATCTCGAGGGTCGTTCGAAGATCCTGGGCGCCGATCCCGCGGCGAATTATTTTTCCTCCAGGCTCATACTGTCGAAGGACGACGAGCTTTTCGCGTATACCGACGGCCTGGTCGAGATTTTCGACGAGAAGTCCGAACAGCAGTTCAGTGAAAAATCGGTGGGGGACATCCTCCTGCGCATGAGGGAAAAAGACATCGGGGAAAAGGTACACGCGGTCATGGAGGCTTCGGCGAAATACAAGGAACTCATCCGCGACGACCTGACGATAATAGGGTTCAGGGTGCTTTGAGATGAACAGCGGATTGATCAAGTCATTGCTTCTGGTCGCCTGCGTCGCCGCGGCCGTACCGGCCCGTGGCGCGGAAAATCCTTTTCTCCCCGGCGACAGGTTCGGGCCGGCGAGCTACTTCCAGGGGCCTTTCAGCCCCCTGATGAATCCGGCGCTGGGCGGGGTTCCCCGCGCCTCCAGCCTGGGCTACTCCGCGGACATGGGCGAAGCGCAGGATCGCGTAAACCACCTTGTGATTTTCAACGCCTGGGGATTCACGTTTTCAAGAAGCTGGATACGCGAGATATGGACCGCGAATGCGGACAGGCCCGTCCGCCCGGGCGCGGGACTCTACACGATCGGGAAGAGCGTTATGTTCGGGGAATACTTCGGGCTGGGTGTCACCTACTCGTATTCCCAGAGCGACCAGTACGCGTACAATCATTATCGCTCGCTCGAGCATGGGCTTGTTTTCCAGCCGTGGAGATTTTTTGCCTTAGGTTACGTGCTTAAAGACATGAACGGCCCGCGCATAGCGGGCGAACGCCTTCCGCGCACACAAACCGCCTCGATATCGTTTCGCCCGTTTCATGAATTCCTCACCCTCTCAGCCGACGCGGTTAAAACCGGGGACGAAAAAATTGAGGGGTCCGATATCGCCCTATCCGCGGAGATGCTTTTCGGCGGCTGTTCGGTCATGGCCCGGTGGGGCGCGGGGAACCGCTTCCTGTTCGGGGTGCAGATTCCGCTGTCGCCGAAGGCCGGGGAACCGGCGACCATTATCGCGGGGGCCGGGCACGCGGCGAAAACGAGGAACCTCCCTTCGCGCAGCACGTTCTCGATCGCCATCTCGGGCGAGGCAGACCGCGAGGCGCCGGTGTTCAGGCGCTCGATACTAAAAATTGAAATCGGTCCGGAACTGGGAGAGATAATCGAGGACCGGCTTTTCGAGGAAAGCCCGCTCACCCTGCACGAGGTGCTCGGGGCGATCAGGGACGCCGCGTCCGACGACGGGATCGAGGGAATTTTCATGCGTATCACGGGAAACGACCTGGGTTTCGCCCAGGTGCAGGAGATCCGCGAGGAAATGAAACGGTTCCGCGCGAGGGGGAAGAAGATACACGCCTCGCTCTCGCACGTCGACAACAAGGGATATTATCTCGCGGCCGCGGCGAACGAGGTAAGCATGTCCCCGTCCGAAAGTTTTTCCCTCACGGGGCTCTCGGCGGAGGTTTATTTTTTCAGGGCGGTGCTCGAAAAGATCGGGGTGAAGATCGAATCGGTCCGCCGGGGGAAGTACAAGTCCTTCAACGAGCCTTTCACCAGGGACCGGATGTCGGATGAATACCGCGAGAACATGATGGCGCTCCTCCTCGATCTCAACATGCAGTTCCTCAACGAGATCATAGCTGACAGGAACCTTGACCGGGAAAAAATAGACGAGCTTTTTGGAAAGGGATTTCTTACGCCCCAGGAGGCGCGGGAGGCCGGATTTATCAACGGCGTGTTCTATCCCGATGACGCGCTCAAGGACCTCCGTGACAGGGGTTATCTCCGCTCCGAAACTCTCGAGTGCGTGGAATACGCGCGCAGCGTGAAACGGACACGCCGCTGGGGCACGGTCCCCGCGATTGCGGTCGTCCACGTGAGCGGGAATATAGTCGAAGGGGAAGGCGGCGGTGGTTTCGCGGGCGAGAGCACGAGCGGTGAGGGGTACGCGGAAATCCTCGAAGAGGTGTTCTCGGACCAGAACGTAAAGGCAGTGGTGGTGCGCGTCGATTCCGGCGGCGGGTCGGCCCTGGCGTCCGATCACATGTGGCATGCGCTGGGCGCCCTGAAAAAGAAATGGGACAAGCCGGTGGTGTTCTCGTTCGGCAACGTCGCCGCATCGGGCGGATATTTCCTGGCATGCACGGGCGATAAAATTTACGGCATGCCCGGCACGGTGACGGGCTCCATAGGCGTCATATCGGGAAAGCTGTCCCTGCAGAAACTCTACGAGACGCTCGGCATCAACAAGGAAGTGATCAAGATGAGCGAGTTCGCCGACATCTACAGCGAATCCCGCGATCTCACCCCGCGGGAACGCGAGGTGCTCCAGAGGGGAACCGATTTCATCTACACGAGCTTTACCGATAAGGTCGCCGACGCGCGCAAGATAGATAAAAAGGAAATCCCGGGCGTGGCCGAGGGACGCGTGTTCACCGGGTCGCAGGCGAAGGATAAGGCCCTCATGGACGAGTTGGGGGGGTTGCTCGCCGCGATCGAGTCGGCGCGTGCCGGCGCCGGCATAGATGATGAATGCCGCGTCCTGCATTTCCCACGCGGGAAATCGCCCCTGGTACAGCTCGTGGGGTCCGCCACCGCAAAGGAGGGCGGGCTCATGCGCGCGCTTAAGCCCCTTACCGCGAACCTGAAGGGTTTTTATTTCGGGAGCGACCCGTATCTGTACATGATGCCCTACCGGCTCGATATTAAATAGCCGGTGCGCGTTCTTTTCTTGACAAAACCGGGAGAATTCCGGTAATCAATGTAATTTATTTGAAAATTGACGTGCCCATGGTAGCTTTCATTACATTCTCGCGGCGGGGCCCCTTCAGCCGGCCCCTCGCGCCGCGGTCTTTATGACTCCATCCAGGCGATCCGGAGAGGTGATATGGCAAGGAAAGACGGTTTTTCCGCAGAGGAGCTGTTCAGCAGCGACCAGGGACTTACCTATAACGATATAATTATCCTTCCCGGTTACATCGATTTCGCGCCGGACGACGTGGAGCTCGACTCCCCGCTCACGCGCGCCATCACGCTCAAGCGGCCCATCATATCCAGTCCCATGGACACGGTCACCGAGTCGAAGATGGCCATCTCCCTCGCGCTCCTGGGCGGGATCGGGATTATCCACTATAACAACACGATCGATGAGCAGGTCGCCCAGGTCAAAAAGGTGAAACGCTTCGAAAACGGTTTCATCACCGACCCGGTGGTGCTCTCGCCGGAGCACACGATCGCGGACGTGGATTCGATAAAGGAAAGGCACGGTTTTTCGGGCATACCCATCACCGAGGACGGAAAGCTTTACTCGAAGCTGGTGGGCGTGGTGACGAACCGGGACATGGATTTCGAATCGGACCGCACGAGGAAGCTGCGCGAGGTGATGACGCGCGAGGTGATGACGGCGAAGAAGGGCATCTCGCTCGTCCAGGCAAACGAGATCCTGAAGGCGTCCAAGAAGGGGAAGCTCCCCATAGTGGACGACGAGGGTCGGCTTGTCGCGTTCATGTGCCGGAATGACCTGCTTAAAAATCGCGAGTACCCAAACGCGTCCAAGGACTCCCAGAAACAGCTCATGGTGGGCGCGGCGATCGGAACCAAGGAGGAGTCCCGGGAGCGCGTCGAGCGCCTGGTCCAGGCCGGCGTCAACGCGGTGATAATCGATTCCGCGCAGGGGAATTCGGTGTACGAGATCGACATGATCCGATACATCAAGAAGCGTTTTCCCGGGCTCGAGGTCATAGGCGGCAACGTGGTGACCGAGGAGCAGTGCGAGAACCTCATCAAGGCGGGCGCCGATGCGCTGCGTATCGGGATGGGACCGGGCTCTATCTGTACCACCCAGACCACGATGTCGGTCGGGCGCGCTCAGGCGACGGCGGTGTACCGGACCGCGCGCTTCGCCCGGAGGCACGGGGTGCCGGTTATCGCCGACGGCGGGATCTCGACTATCGGACACATCGCCAAGGCGCTCGCGATCGGCGCATCGGCGGCGATGATGGGGTCCATGTTCGCGGCAACCGAAGAGGCTCCCGGCGAGTACTATTACGAAAACGGGGTGCGCGTAAAGCGCTACCGCGGCATGGCCTCGCTCGAGGCGCTCGAGAAGGGCGGTGCGAAACGCTACTTCGCGGAAGAGGCGAAGATACTCGTCGCCCAGGGCGTCACCGGCGCGGTGGTCGACAAGGGGTCCATCTTCGATTTCATCCCCTATCTGATCCAGGGGCTCAAGCATTCCTTCCAGGACATGGGATCGCGAAGCGTGAAGATGCTCCACGATCGGCTCAACACGGGAGAGCTGCGGTTCGAGCGGCGCTCCCTCTCCGCGCAGACAGAGGGCGGCGTGCATGACATGTATTCCTACAAGGAACCCAAATACATGTAGCGGCCCGCATTCGAAGTCCCGCACTACTTCCCTTTTTTCATTCCTTGCGTTCCGGTCGACTCTCAACGGAGGGACGACCGCGAATGCACGCGAATTAACGCGAATATTTTAGGCGCTTCCATATTTTTTCCATTCAGGCGCGCTATTCCCACGAAAAACCGTCATCATTCATATCCATTGTCTTTTTATAATTCGCGTTCATTAGCGGTTTATCCGTTTCCTTCCGGCGATACGGACTGTACAGTCCTGAGAAATATTTTTCCGACGCGATACAATAAATTGTTGCGTGCCGGGATACATGTAAAAAAAATGTTCCACCAAGCATTAAAGTTTTCATAACTAACGGAGGCGAATATGAGTAACAGGATGTCCAGGGACACCATAGGCGACATTTCGCGGCGAGCGGCATCCAGGCACGGCGACAGGACGGCTATCGTGTTTCGCGACGTGAAGCTGACGTTCATCGAGCTTGAGAGGGAGATATGCAGGTTCGCGAATTTAATGACGAGCCTCGGCGTGAAGAAGGGGGACCGGGTCGCGCTGGACGCGTATAATTCGCATTTCTATCCGATATGCTTCATGGGTCTTGCGAAAATCGGGGCGGTCCAGGTACCCATTAACTATATGCTGAACGGCGAGGAGATCGCCTACATCGTCAATCACTCCGGGGCGAAAGTATTCATTGTGGAGGACGCACTCTACCCCGTGATCGAGCCCTATAAATCAACGCTTACCACGGTCGGGAAGTGGGGCTTCATACCGCTCGCGGGAACGCCCGTACCGGAAGGATTCTTCGACCTTCCGCGGGAGATGGCGGCCATGCCCTTCGACGAGCCCGACGTGGAGGTGAGCGCCGAGGACATTGCGCAGATACCCTACACGAGCGGCACGGAATCGAAGCCCAAGGGGGCCATGCTCTCGCATCGCGCGCTCATGTCGCAGTACTTCAGCTGCATCTTCGAGGGGGAATACGCCGCGGACGACATCTCGCTGCACGCCCTCCCGCTCTTCCACTGCGCGCAGCTCCACTGCTTCCTCGCGCCGCTCCTGTATACGGGCGCGGAGAACGTCATCATGCATAAGGCCGACGCGCTGGAAATGATAAAGAACATCGCGAAATACCGCGTCACGCACATGTTCGCGCCGCCCACGGTATGGATCGGGATTCTCAATCACCCGGAATTCAAGGACCACGACCATGGCACGCTCAAGAAGGCCGCGTACGGGGCGAGCATCATGCCGGTGGAGATCGTCAAGCAGCTCGCGTCCACCTTCAAGGGACTCCGGCTCTGGAACTATTACGGACAGACGGAGATGGGGCCCGTGGCCACGATACTGCGTCCGGAGGACCAGCTCACGAAGCAGGGGTCGGCGGGAAGGCCGGTGCTGAACGTCGAGACGCGCCTCATGGACGATGACGGCAATTTCCTCCACACCGGCGATGTGGGCGAGATCGTGCACCGTTCCGGGCACGTGATGACCGGGTACCTGAGCGATCCGGATAAAACGGAAGAGGCGTTCGCGCACGGCTGGTTTCACAGCGGCGATCTGGGAAGGTTCGACGAGGACGGATACCTCTACGTGGTCGACCGCAAGAAGGACATGATCAAAACCGGCGGCGAAAACGTGGCCTCGCGCGAGGTGGAGGAGGTGCTCTACCAGTTCCCCGACGTCGAGGAGGTCGCGGTGATAGGACTTCCCGATCCCAAGTGGATCGAGATCGTCGCGGCGGTCGTGGTGCCCAAGAAGGGCGCAACCCTTTCGGACAAGGACATCATTGCCTTCGCCAGGGAGAGGCTCGCGGGATTCAAATGCCCGAAAAAGATTTTCATCGCCGATGCGCTTCCAAAAAATCCATCGGGAAAAATTCTCAAGAGGGAACTCAAGGCCGAGCTCGGGGTCGGCAGCGCGGCTAGGTAATCCGAAAAAACCCTCCGGAGACGGAAGGCTTTTTCATGGGTGCGCCCGGCAAAGGCGCACGCCTGGTGGTGAAAGTCCATCACGCGGGTTGATAGCACTACGAATGGGGTGGGGGAGGGGCCTGCCGAAGGCTCGGCCGACCCCTGGTGTGTCACACCTTGCAGGCTGCCAGGGCCTGGATGGGCTGTCGCTTTTGCTGTCGCGCTTCCCATAGGCTGAGGGTATTCTGCATCCCCAGCCACATCTCGGGCGAGGTCCTGGTCCAGGTTCCGATTCTGACAGCCATCTCGGGAGTCAGAATGCACCGCTGGTTCACCAGCTCCGATAACTGCTTCCGCGACACATGCAACGCCTCAGCAGCCGCGGTCACGGTGATTCCACACGGCTTCATGACTTCTTCGAGCAGCAACTCGCCCGGATGGGAGGGTTTCCGCTCCATCTCGTAACGCTGCTTCGTCTTTTTATGATCTGCCTG
>SCSX01000035.1 GCA_004297825.1 Spirochaetota bacterium | reverse complement strand
GCTCTTCCGATCTGCCAGTCGTCTCCGACCACGAAAAGGTTTCCCCCGCCCGGTGGAAGGAGCAGCGTGATGAGGCGGAGGTTGCGCGCCGACGTGTCCTGGAATTCGTCCACAAGAATGAACCGGAATCGGGCGCGGAGCGACTCCCGGACGCCTTCATCCGCCTCAAGCAGCCCTATCATGCCTTCCATCATGTCATCAAAATCGATGGTCGCGCGAAGCCTTTTCTCCTCTCGAAACCGCTCGTCCAGGCGCTTGAGCGCGCGCAGTATTCCCGTTCTCTCGAGTTTCTCGCGGCTTCCGGCCTTCAACCGGGGGAGCTCTTCAAGTATCCGTTCGATTACCCCCACGGGGAGGCCCAGGAAATCGTCCACGCGCGCGCGGATAAGCTCCCTTATGAGTGCCGCGCGCTCGCCGGCTTCGAGAACACGCGGGAAGGACGCGAGGCGCGCCGCCGCCATGTACTCGTCCCGAAACTGCCCGAGCATGGAAAGACAAAATGAATGAAAAGTTCCCGCGGTGAGTCCGCGGGCGAGCTCGCCCGACCTGGCGGCGACCCTGTGCTGGAGCTCCTCCGCGGCCTTCCGGCTGAAGGTGAGCACGAGCAGCTCCCCGGGTTGCGCCGCCCCGGTCGCGAGAAGGTTATGAATGCGTTCAACGAGGACGCGCGTCTTTCCCGTTCCCGCGCCCGCTATGGCAAGGTGAACCCCCTCCCCCGGCGCGCTCGCGGCGAGCTGTTCCCTGTTTAAACCCCCGGATGTCATCGGGGGGCCGCGTCGGCTGGTATATAGGGGGATATTATTTCGTGCACCATGTACATGATACGCGGGAGAGGGGCGCGATGTTAAATTTTTTTGATTTCTTGTTCGACCCGGGGGAAATTCGTGAGAATGCAAAGGGGCGAAGACTGCGTATGCTCAGATTAGTTATAAGTTCAGCATGACGGCGGGCCGTCATGCTGAACTTATAAATCAACTGGATGCGATCGAGTCCATCAAATCAACAATCTTGTGCAAAGGCATCGTATTTAAAAAGGAAGTTGCCTTGCTTACCAGTATACGTGGAATCAGCCCTTTGTCGCAATAGCGATCATGGCTGATGTCGTTGATGTGTGCAGATTCTGCAATGCAAAGCATTTTTTTTGAATTTAACATGTGGATCATGTTCACCGACGGCCGCCAACTTTCGGTGCCGCTTGCCTATTTCCCCCATTTACACAATGTAACTATGGAGCAATTAAACAGGGTAGAACTGAGCGGCGGCGGAAGTGGCCTTCATTGGGACGAGTTGGATGAGGATATTCATGTCCCGAGCCTGTTGCTCGGCAGATATGCCCAACAGGCTGTATAGCACCAATTCCACATCCTGTCCGTTACGCGCGAGTATCTTTGCTTCCTTTGACCGTGCAATAAGGGCAGCATAACCGCCAATGCGCGCGAATAGACGCGAATAGTGAATAATAATTCGCGTGTTTCCTAAATTATAATACGCAAAAATATCTTATTCCCTCTTTCGCTTTCTTTAAATTTTATCTTCCTGTTTTTTGAATCGAGCAATTCAATCGATTTAATCTCCGGGGATTTGCCTATCACGAATGAAACCCTGTCCGGTATTTCAGCGGATTGCATCCTGATGAAAAGTGTGCCGTTTTGCATGGCAACGTTATAACGTACGTTACTGCGTTCATTCCAGAAGTCACCGTATGTGGTCAGGTCTCCTATCCAGATATCTTTTCCCTGAAGCGCCTGAAGAAGAAGCTCCTCCGATTTAAGCTTATAGGCGGTTTCGGACGTATGTAGAAGCAATACCGATATCGCTTCGTTGTCCGCATTTGCCCATATGACATCAATCCAAAGCTTTACCATATCCTTGTAGTTTTCAAGATTAACATATCCCTGGGAATCGTCAAAGGTTACGGGAATTTCAACTATGCTGGAATTGTCCGCTCCCGCACGGCGCTGCTTGAGTGCCCGGTAGGCAAAGTTACACATTATATCGTTTGCTGAAAATGTTGAATCATATTTATAACCGGATTTTTCCATTACTTCAATAAGGCGTTCCGGATACCTGAGATCACCCGCCCTGAATGAGATCGTGTTTTGACCTGGAATATCGCGGTCAAGAAGCTCCTTGCTTACAAGGAGTTCCCCGAAAACAGTCGGTGCTTCGAGAGGATTATAAACCGCTTTCGTCGTATTCTGGGCGCCGACCGGAAATAAATCAAAGTTAATCGAATGAGTTACCGTATGAGACTGAACATCCCCTCCCAGTTCCTTAACCTTGCGCATATAACTTATCCGTTCGGTTTCATAATAGCCAATATCCATTTCATCTTTAAAATATTTGGTTGTAACGAAGAAAGTACTTCTAACCCCGAAACGCTTTTCAAGCTCCGCGTAATCAATAGAGTTTCTGAATGAAAGCTGCGCGTCGACGTCATGTGACAGGATAAGAGCCGTTTTATAACCGTACGGGATAGTGGAGAGATAAACATATGGGCTTATTGCTTTCTCGTAAACCGCCTTAAGTATCATGAGGAACACGTCGGAACCGGGTTCAAACCGGTTGATCCAGGTGCGCTGCGCTTCGTAATCGTTGCCGACATGCGGCTGCAGCACTACTCCCGTAAATGAAACACCGAGCATATACGCAAGGCCCTCGCCATACTGATTAACCGAGAACACGCTTAACCCGTCTTCAGTCGTACCAAGGCTTTTGGCATCTTTTAGTTCGCATGAATGTGTCCATATGGTCTCGGAATATAATTTTTTATTTCCGAGCGAAATGCTGCGTTCTTCCTTGCGGTCGAGGTATTTTAATGAGTCATCGGTCGAACTTTCTTTAAATTCTATTGCAAAACGTTTATTACTGTCGGCCGGCTGTTTTATTCCGAAGAGCGAAAAGTATTTATTTCCCGTGACAACCGGAGCAAGGAGCGTTCCTCCCGATTCGACATACCTGAATATCTCTTCCTGTTCGGATCGTGTAAACGTGGTATTACGTATATCCCCGGCTATAACGATGAGAGGATATTTGGTTGCCGTTGCAACATCCTCCGTTTCGATATGTTGTATTCCGAGAATGTCAAGGGAATGCAATACTGCATTTACTTCGGTATAGGGAGCGGAGTTTCTTCTGGAAATATTTAACACGACAGCGGCGTTTTTAAGATCAGTAATGCTTTCGGCTGCCGGCGCTTCATAGGACAATGGGAGACATAAAAGCATGCAGATTATTACTGCCGTTTTTAAATGCATATAATTCCTCCCATGCGTTACAACGTCATTTTCCCCAGAATCCGTCAAGCGCCGTCTTGTCTGCGTACGCCGTCGCTACAATGACGAACCAGGCCGTGCTTGCAACGCTTGGATGTTTTGAAAATTCATGCGGGATATCCATTGTGAAGTAAGTGAATCCACCGCGTTCATTTTGCAGCGCGATCATCTGTTCAAGAATCGATTTTACTTTTTCTCTTTCACCGAGTTTCAGGTACGCCATTGCAACGCCAAGAGACCCCTCTACCCATACGCCGTTCAGCTCCTTCCATGTGCTTTTCTTATCCGGAAAATAAAACGGTATGATCTTGCTGTCGGTTTCTTCGTAAATATCCTTCACCGCGTATGGTTTGTATCCATTTACCGTAATGTTCTCCGGGGTTGTATAGTAACTCGCATACATGCTTTCAATAGCCCCTATTGATTCACGGGCATATTCAATTTTTCCGGCGCTGATCGAAAAAACCGCTCCCCAGGACGCGCAGTCGAGAGCGAGGGCCGTGTCAACGAATAGCGGTTTTATTCCGCGGAAATACTGCCTGTCTACCGGGCTCCATATCCGGAGCAGGCCTGATTTTATATTGTCCGCGGCAGATATATATTTTATTTCTTTTACAAGCAGGCCAAGATCACGTAAAAAATAATAAGCGTCGATATTGTGCTCAGCGCTTATCCAGTCGATACTGCCTTCCTGGAATACTTCGATTACCGCATTATTCTCATATTTCAGAACAACCGAGTTCCTGCCTCCGGTAATGAGGCCGTACCTGAGATCGTTTTCTTCACGCACTTGGAGCTTTAAAAGATAATCCGCGATGGATTTCGTGAAACCAAGTAATTCCCGGGCTTCTTTCGTGGACAGCGCATCCGGCGACTCCTTTACTTTCTGCTGCAGGTAATATACTGAAGCGTACCCTACCCACGAAGTAGCGCCTGTCCTGTCCGTTGATCCTGAAAAATCGAGCTCTGAGGGCCAGTCGTTATTGACATTGTAGCCGAACCATATTCCCCCGTCTTTTCGCTGCTGCCGCTTGAGCGCCTGCAGCACGAGTGAGGCATTCCTGTAGTCTTTGTTCATTACAAACGCAATTACGGCAAGCGCATCGTCATAAATGATCGATCTTCCGTAGATGTATTTATAGTCGGGTGAGTTTTCCGGAATTTCGTAGCTAAGAAGAAGATTGCGCCGTTCCGGCTGCGGATCAGGGACTACAGAATTAGGAACTTTTTGATTTTTAAGCCATTCTATGGCTTTATCCCTGGCCTGGGTTATCGTGTCTTTTTTTCCATCTGCACGCGCGGGATTTCCAAATATTAATGTCATTAACGCTATCCCTGCTATAGTCTTTAAATAATACTTCATCTGGGGTAACTCCTGATTGATTCACATTTTGTTCTATTCGGGTTATATTATTATAGCCGGCCGGTTCATCATGAAGGGAGGATTTTCAAACTTCATTTTAAATGTAGCCGGAATTGTTACTTTGTCAATGATAATACATAATCGAAATATATCTTGAAGAAAGTTCATAAATATGCTAAATAATTCTGGCGGTGAAAAAGATTTAAAACGCAGAGGACGCCTCGATGAACCCGGTTGAAATCGCGCAGGGAATATATAAGCTCTCGGAGAGCGGCTCGATTGCGGCTGCGAGCTGTAATACATACCTCATACGCGGGGATACGGGCGCAATACTTATCAACACGGCCTCGGTGCCCGATTTTATGTCCCTAAGCAATGCGCTCTCTTCTCTTGTTTCCTTGCGCGAAATAACCTACATCGTGCTGCTTCATTGGCGCCCCGACCTGGCGGCGGGGATTCTTTTATTCGAACACGACAGCTTCGAAGGAAGATTGGTGGCACACGCGGATTCGGCCAACCTTCTTCGCTGTTATGGAACCAAGCTGAGCATCTTCTCCATTAATAATGAACGCTACAAGCTCCCGTTAGGGACCGGTAACCTGGAAATCGTCCCTGTTCCCTCCAACTGTTCGCACGGCGCGCTCATGGCCTTTGAAACGGGGACACGCACCCTTTTTACCTGTCCACCGTTCAATACCAACGGATGCACCCATGAGGCCAATGAATTCGCCGTAATGCTGTTTGCCAAGGATGTTAAAGTAATCGCCCCTTCCTACGGCCCCCCCATACTTGAAAATACCCTGGAGACGTTTCAATCGATTATGGGAGTGAAGGGCGGGAACGCTCAATCCATGACGAGACCGGGGGAAAAGAAGGAGAGCGGCAAAGACGCCGGGGCGCAGATAGAACCCTCAGAAAAACATGAAATTCTGCCGAGCATCATAGACCCAATCACCAATCTATATAACGAAGTATTCATGCGCCAATATCTAATGCGTGAAATTGAGGCGGCGGGCGACGAACCCTATAAATTCGGCCTGATTTTCATGGAGATCGATAACATAGTCCATATTAATAACAAGTTCGGCCGCAACGCCGGAGACGAAACCATAGCGCATTTGGCCTACCTCCTCAAACGGCTCCCGCAATCAGAGGAAGCTATGCACAACGATCTTATCTTCAAACTCACGGGCGCCGGTTTTGTGTATTTCAGACCTGAAACCAGCAAAGAAGACCTTATCGCCGAGGCTGAATCAATACGTCGGGACATCAACTCGTCGGAGATTTTTATTACCCCCATCACCGTGTCCATGGGGATTGTTTCCTGCGAGGACACGGCCGGAGACCGCATATCATCCAATGATAGTGTCGCTGCCATCTATGATAAGGGCCGCATGAAGGTACGCATCGCGCGAAAAACGGGCATGGACACGGTGTATGACAAGGTTCGCCTTGAGGAGTACTCGGAAACGGCGGGAAGTCTTATAATCATTGACGGCGACAGGATCAACTGCGAGTTGCTTCGTAAATCTTTTGAGGTACTCAAGTATAAGGTGGTTATCTGCATGGATGGGTCCGCCGCATGGGAGATATGCGAAAGGGAGCGGCCGGCGGCGGTGATTTCCGAGCTTATGCTTCCCAAACTCGACGGTTTTCGGCTGCGTCAAAAAATGATGGAATCGACCCGCCTCAAAGACGTCCCCTTCGTGCTCATGTCCCATGATAAAACCGAGGAATCGATCCAAAGGGCGCTTGGACTCAAGATTCGTCATTATTTTAAAAAACCATTTTATCAAGGAGAGCTGGTAGGCGTTGTCAAGGGCCTCATAGAGGAGAATGTCTAAGCCGCGCTATGGACGATATTAAAGAACTTCTGTTCATCCTTGCGGCGATAGGGGCGCTGAATGTTCTTACGGCCGCGACGATTATAATTCGCAAACTGGGCACCACACGAGAAAAGGAAAAAGACATCGATTTGACCGATTTTCTGGTCAACACATTCGAAACCGTCCCCGAGGACCAAAACCTAAAAATTATCGATAACAATCCTTATGCGTTTTTAGACCGTTTCATACGCCTTTCACAATCGGCGATTCTCAACCAGGATTTCAAAGACAAGGTCATTCGCTACATGCGCCGTGCGGGAATCCAGGACTCGCTTATTAAGAGACTACGATCCTGGCGGACCTATAAGCGTACACACGCGGCGGTAATGCTTTGTTATATTCCCTCGATTGAATCAAAACGGGCGCTCGAAGGGACACTCGTACGCGAGAAACATTACTATATTAAACTCCATATGGCCTACTCCCTCATACAAGGGGGAGCACCGTCTTCATTGCGGATAGTCGCCCTCAGCTGCAAAAAAGCTCCTCTATGGTATACGGAAAAAATCGCCTCGCTCTTAACGGATACGGGCCGTATCTTTTATGACCTTATCCCGGAGCTTTTACGAATGGAAGACCGCGATCTCCAACTTCTTATTATTAATTTCGCCTCGTTCTACCCGGATGAGGTGCTAAAACAATTCCTGTTAGGCGCGGCCGTTTCCCGGGACCGTGGGGTCGCCCTCCCCGCACTCAAGAGCCTCTTCTCACGTTACCCAAACGACTCCGAATTGGATCTCTTCTTTAATGTGCATGACGAGGAAATCCTCAAGGCCGCCATACAATTCGCGGGCAACATACCCACGAGTGAGAGCATGATGCGCCTTGCTCCCTTCCTGGAACAACCCGGATTGTATGAGCCGGTCGTGGAATCACTCTCCCGTATTATCTTCAAGGAGGATTCGCTGGTTCTTCCCCTCGTCCGGCTGTTTCATGAGGCCTCCGGCCCGGAAATATCCAGCGGTATCGCCGAGGCCCTGCTCTCCCGGATCGAGTTCTTCCTGGTGCGGCTCCTGTCGGACAAGTCGGGAAAAACCGTCGAAATCGTTTACGAGATAATCAAGGCGGGGAAAGCGAGCGGCGTAACCGCATTTTTAAAACGTAATATGGACGAATCGCTGGAAGACGAGGTTTTAAACATCATGCGCCTTGTCGTCATGGAAAACCCCGAACTTGGCCCTGTCTTCTCGGTCGACCTGAATGAGCGGCAATGCGAGAAACTCGGGCTCAGGAAAATAGAACCCCCAAAACCCGTCGCACGCAAGGAATTCCTTGAACGTGGAATTTTAATTTCACTTATCCTCCTGGCATTTTTATTCATACCCTCTCTCTTCCTGGCAATATATGCGCGCGAACTCTCTCTGCTGCGGCCCTTTGATTTGCTCATGCGTTTCATCGACACCTTCAATATTTCATTCGCCTTGTACGCGCTCGTTATCAATTCTTCTTATATACTCCTCCTGTTCCTGTCTTTTGCCGGCGCTGTAAAGCAAACGAAGAATTTCGCGTTGAAACAAATGAACTTCCTGTTCCAGCAAAAGATACTTCCGTCGGTAAGCATAATCGCCCCCGCTTATAACGAAGAGGCCGGTATTATTGAAAGCGTCTCCTCCCTCTTAAACTTGCGGTACCCGGACTATGAGGTCGTAGTCGTCAACGACGGTTCAAAAGACCGTACGCTGGAAACGCTTATCGAACATTTCAAACTGGAAAAAGACGACACCGCGATTCATTCGCATATTTCCACGATGCGCGTGCGCGGCACCTACTTCAATCGAAACGTACCGAATCTTCTGGTAATCGATAAGGAAAACGGCGGGAAGGCCGACTCACTCAATGTAGGAATCAACGCCTCGCGAAAAGAATACTTCTGCGGCATAGACGCGGACTCACTTCTTGAATCCGACTCGCTCATAAAGCTCATGTCCCAGTTTCTCGATTCGGATACGGAGGGTGTGGCCGCGGGGGGAAATATATTTCCCGTCAACGGCTGTTCGGTCGACAATGGGGCAATTACGCATATCGGCCTTCCTGCAAACCGGCTGGCGCGCCTTCAGATGGTCGAATACATCAGGTCGTTTATGGGGGGGCGCATAGGCTGGGCATTTCTGCGTGCACTCCTCATCATATCGGGTGCTTTTGGAGTATTCAAGAGGGAACGCGTCATTGAAGCGGGGGGATATCTCACCGGCAGGGGTGCCTTCGCAAAGGATACTGTCGGTGAGGATATGGAGCTTGTAGTGCGCATGGCCCGGTTCATGCACGAACGGAAGCTCCCCTTCCGCATCTATTATGCCTTCAATGCCAATTGTTGGACCGAGGTTCCCGAAAATTTCAAGATATTCAAGAGGCAGCGCGACCGTTGGCATAGGGGACTTCTTGATATAATGACCTTTCATAAGAAGCTGTTATTCAATCCGGGTTTTGGAAGGATAGGGCTCCTCGCGTCGCCCTATTTCCTGATTTTCGAGGTCATAGGCCCCTGGATTGAGCTGCAAGGATATTTCGTTTTTGCGGTCTCATGCGTATTGGGGCTTATTTCGGCGACCTCGTTTATACTGCTCTTCATCGGTTCGGTCATGATGGGAATTTTCATTTCTCTTTTCTCATTTTTCATCATGGAAAAGGAAGTGAATTACTTCTCGCTCAAGGAGATAGCCGGAATGCTCTGGTATGCCTTCATCGAGAACTTCGGTATCCGCCAGGTATTGAGCATGATGAGGGTATCAAGCTACCTGAACGCCCTAAAGACCTCGCAGGGATGGGGCGTCATGGTGCGTAAGGGATTTACAACCTCCAAGAAGTGAATCGAACCATTGCCCGTCCATTCATTGTGAAAACGCGTAGTTCCCCGCGTCGAATAAGCCTTTTTCTGCATGGATTCACTAACGGTCTTTAATATTGGAAAATCGCCTCTATCCCCGCCTGGTAGTCCTCGAAAGAATCCACGCGATTATGATACCCGGCGTTCACCCGAAGGCCGAATGCGGGGCTGAAAAAATGCGCGTAGCTGGCGGCCGCCCCAAAGGTGGTCACATCCACGGGAATGGTCGTATTCCCGTATACGAGATAGTTTTTGCCGCGACCGTAGGAAAGGTAAAGATCAATCCTGTCCGCCATCGCGTTAAATGCGGCCGATTGGTGAAACAAGAATGAATAAAGCTTATATTCCCCGTCGGTGTCCAGGTACGCCTGAAGGTGGGTATACACCTTGTCGGTAAAATATACTATTGTTCCCGGTGCGATTGAATGCGATACCGCGTGCTTTGCATGGACTATCTTATAGTTTTTATCGTGGGTAATCCGATAGTCCAGCAATACGTCAATAATACGGCTAACCTTCTGGCTGAAACCGAATTCTCCCGAGTAATCGGGACTCACCTCCGCGTCCAAGGTGTAGGCGACGTTTCCCGTTACGTATGTTTCCGCGAATAATTTATGTTCAAAACCGAGTGTCGCGTTAATATCGCTGTAGGCGCCCGCCCTGGGACCGGAGATAGTATCCGCGGAATTTTGTCTTATGTAGGAGGTCGAGAGGATGAGCGTGGACACCTCGCTCGCGTTCCATGAAAAGCCAAGGCGAGATTCATTGCGCATCACTTTATCCCCCGCGGGGTTATTCGCGTCATACATGATCAGGGTGTTTCCTATGGATATCTGATAGGGACGTATAAGGTCCAGCTCTTCGATTCTGGTCTTCGCCTCGAGGTTTCCGGGCTCAAGAGCGAGTACTTTTTCACTATAGATGCGTGATTCCTTGAATGCGCGATCCCAAAGGTGGATTTTCGCGATCCGATTGAGGGCTTCGATATTCTTGGGATCGAGCTCCAGGGCTTTATTGAACTGCTCGATCGCCGCATCGTATTCCAGCCTCCAGGAATAAACGTCGCCTAGCGCGAGAAACACCTCCGATTTAAAGGCGGGGGGCGCGTTTCTATATTCAATCATGAGCAATGAGTATTGCTGAACGGCGCCGTTATAATCCTTTTTCCAACTAGTGGTCTGTGCCGCCCCGAACCGCGCCTGCCAATGCACCTCCTCATTGGGACCGGCAAGCTCCGCCGCTTTTGTGTACATCTCGATTGCCTTGTCGTATTTGCTAAGCCAGCTATATCCTTTACCCAGATAGAGCATGATATAGGGATTCTTGGGGTCCAGGGACATGGCCTGCTCCAGAAGCTTGACGCCCTCCTCGGCCCTGCCGCTGTAAAGAAGCTGCTTCCCGCGATTGAGATACTCCGCCGCCTGGTCGGCCGGAGCGCCATAGGCCCGTATCATGAATGCGCTTATCAGCAGTGCTGTAAGTATCGCGGCTTTACCGATCCCCATAAGTCCCTTCCTTCAGTATCGATTGGTCCCCCTAATCCGAAGTCCCGATATTTCAGTATAGCACATATCTGCAAACAGGAAGATTCGCGCAGGTAAAAAAGGGCGTAGTGGGGCATCTAAGAGCGAATCGGCGCCGCGCGCCACACCCGTTTCCCTCACTTCGAAACGGCCGCCCCCTCAATAAACGCCCCGATCGCCTCACCCCACCCGGGTCCCGTCTCGATAAACGCGGAGTTATGCGACCCCCGCGACTTGAAAAACCTCTTTGGTTCGCGCGCAACCCTGAAAAGCTCCTCCCCCATCTCATAGGGAATGATCTCATCCTCCGGGCTGTGCATGACGAGCACCGGACAGCGCACCCGCGCAATGGTCTCCCTCGAGTCATACATCCCGCCGAACAGTCCTCGCGCGAGCACCCCCGGCACATGCCGTGACGCGACATCGGCGACCGACGTGAAGGAAGAATCCACAATAAGTCCGGCGGCCGTTTTTTCGGACGCGAGCCGTACGGCGACGGCGCCCCCCAGGGAATGCCCGTAGATAATCATGTCCCGCGGGGAGATTCCCATCGTCCCGGTGCACCATTCCCATGCCGCCTCGGCATCGCGCCGCGTTCCCTCCTCCGAGGGACTGCCCTCGCTTTCACCGTACCCGCGGTAATCGAAAATGAGCACGTTCAGCCCCAGGCCGTGGAATATCTTCAGCTGGTCGAGCCTGTGGGAAATATTTCCCGCGTTCCCATGGCAGAAGAGCACCGTTGCGCGCGCGGCCTCGTGCGGGAGCCACCATGCGGCGATCGTCACTTTATCCGCGGTGCGCACTCGAACCGCCTGGAAGGCGAGACCGGCAACGGCGGGCGTCACGGTCACCTTCGTGTCGGGAAAGTATACAAGTCCGGAGGCGCAGGAGCAGGAGCTGATGCACGCGGCGAGGCATACCACTATAAGGAAAGGGGGGCCGATTCGCTTCATCGCCCGTTCATCCCTTCGCCCGGGACGGGCGGGCCCCGGAGCTCGCCATCGCGGCCATGCGTTTCCCCACCTGCCGCATGTGCCTGAGAAGCTCGGCCTTGCTCCTTCCGGGATAACGCCGGAAGGTGATGAGGATGCCGTTCAGGGCGGCGAAATAGCTGTGCGAGTTGAGCCGCGTGGACCGGGCGTCGCTCCCCGGGAAAAGCCTGTCGAACGCGTCGAAGACCTTGCGCATCGTTTCGCTCACCTTCCGCGCCGGCTGTTCCCCCAGCTCTCCCTGCATCATGAAATGGGTCATCATGCGGAAGTACGAATCGTGTTCCATGAAGAAATCGATAAAGGCGATCGTCACCTTCTCCACGGCCGCGGGACCCTGCTGGCGCGCAACGATCCTCTCCAATTTCCCTATGAGCGGCGCGCTCTCGCGGGTCATCGCTTCAATAAAGAGCGTCTGCTGGTCGGGGAAATACGTATAGATCGAAGACGCCGCGATACCGGCCTCGGCGGCGATATCGCGCATGCTGGCGCGATCGAAGGGCCGCGTCGCGAATACGCGCAGCGCCGCGTCCACGATAAGGGCGCGGCGCGCCTCGCGCTCCCGTTCCCGCAGTTTTCCAAGCGTCCGATCCTTTGGCATGGCGATCCCTCCCCTCCCCGGGCGAATAGTTATCGCCCGCGGGAAGGCCGATTGCAAGCGAAATTTCCTTGACGGAACCGAACAGTGTTCGTAATAATGACCATAGTTTCACTCCCAGGAGGCCGCCCATGTCGCTCCCCGACCGGAACAACCCGTACAGTTTCGACGACTACCTTGAATGGAGAAACGGTCTCGACTACTACGCCGACGATCCCTTCATCCAGCGCGTCCTGCGACGCTTCGCCGGCGCCGCCGATTTCGAGCGCCTCGACCGTGAGGCGAGAGCCCTCTCGAAGAAGGCGTCCTTCCCCTGGCGCGACGCCGCCGACCGGATTTCCTGGCCGGAGCTCCGGCCCTTCATGCGGCATTACGACGGGCACGGAAACCGCATCGACCGGATCGTGCGCCCGTCGGATACGGAGAAACTCGAGGATGAAATATTCTCGCAGGGCCTCTTCTCCGCGAAGACCCCTCCCCTGGAGAAGCTCATCAAGATGTTCCTCATATATCAGAACGGCGAATCCTGCATCGCCTGCCCCATCACCTGCACCGAGGGACTCGTGGAGCTTCTACGCAAATTCGCGGACACGCCGGAGACCAAAGGCATACTCGCGCACTGCGCGGAGGGCCTGGACGGGAAATTCGCGATAGGAGCGCAGTACCTGTCCGAGATCCAGGGCGGTTCTGACGTTCCCTCCAACCTGCTCGAGGCGGAACAGGCGGACGGCGCCTGGCGGTTGTACGGCACGAAGTTCTTCTGTTCGGCGACGCACGCCGATTACGCGGTGGTCACCGCCAAGCCCAGGGGCTCCGAATCCGTGGCGCTCTTCGTGGCCCCGTCCTGGCTCCCCGGCATGAAGGAGCGGGAAATCCGCAACGGGTACACCATCGATCGCATCAAGTGGAAGATGGGCACGAGCGAGCTCACTACCGCCGAGCTTACCTTCAACGGCGCCCTCGCCTACCCCGTGGGCCCGCTCGAGCGCGGCCTCGCGAACGTGGTCGGCATCGTGCTCACCTACTCGCGCCTCACCGTGGGTCTGTCCGCGGCCGCGTTCATGACGAGGGCCGTGCGCGAGGCCTCCGGGTACGCGCGGTTCAGGACCGCGTTCGGGCTCCCCATAGGGCAGTTTCCCCTGCTCGCGGGACAGATCCGCGATGCCGAACGGACCGCACAGAGGACGACGGCGGGAGCATTCCGTCTGTACGGCGAGTTCCTCGATACCCTGAAGGAAAAGGGGTCCGATGCGCCGGAAGCCAGGGTTCGGAGCTTTTGCGTCCGCGAGCTCATCATGCTCCAGAAGATCACCGCTTCCGGCGACTGCACGGACACCATCCGGACCGCGATGTCGGTATTCGGCGGGCATGGGGTCATGGAGGACTTTTCATGCCTTCCCCGCCTCTATCGCGATTCGGCGGTCAACGAGCTCTGGGAGGGACCGCGCAATGTGCTCCTCACCCAGGTGCACCGCGATTTCCAGAAGGCGCGCGCATGGCTCACCCCGTCCGCCTTCGTGCGCGCGGCGCTCCCCGGCCGCGATGAGTCCGTCGTGAAAGCCCTCGAAACGCGCATGACCGCGCTCGTCGATCACCAGGACATACTCGGCCTCAACGAAGAAAACATCCGGGTCTGCCGCGAGTGGGACGCCTTCTGCGGCGATCTCTTCCACGCGTACCAAGACGCTGCGCTGGCGCTGGTGGAATCACACGCCTGATTCACCGGGGGGCGCCTGCCTCCGCCGGCAGGCCGTAGGTCCCTTTCTATAAAATGGGTGTGAATTAATTTTCGGAAGAGAGGAGTGTTATGTGCGTCGGTGTATTTTCCCCTTCGGCGTGTCACCGGGGTCTCCCCAGTACAATTCCCAGCAAATGACGCCGTTTTCGATCCTCTGGCCGATGGCATAGTGAGCAAATTTTGCATAGTTATGCCTGCTTTTCTTATCTTGCAACATTTCTTCCAGATATCGGTCCGTTGCCA
>SCSX01000034.1 GCA_004297825.1 Spirochaetota bacterium | reverse complement strand
CTCTTCCGGGGTGAAACGCCGTCTCTTACTCTTGGTCATGTGATCCTCCTATAAATATCTCGGAGGATTTACTAGCTTATTTTTACCCTATTTTTTTCCCGTTTTCAATGAAGCGCGACACTGTTTCTTTTTTCCCGCGCCGTGGGGCTTTACTTTTTCACCGGCACGCGGATGAAGCCGTAGGTCTGCCCGTCGAGCGAGGCGGCCGCGAGCCCCTCGTGGAACGCGGAGATATCGGCGAACAGCGGTTCCACGATCCATTCCCCTTTGAGGTTCACGACGCCGGTCTTGCCGCCCGGAACCTTGATCGCGACGGTGCCCTCGTGCACCCCGCCCCAGGGTTCCCTGTCGCGCGGGAGCTCGAGCGCGATCGTGCCCTTCGCGTCGAGTATGGCCCACCTGACTGCGTCGCCCGATTTCAGGGACGCGACTGTATAGCCGCCGGCATACCCGCGGATTTCCTCGAACTTATGCTCGACGACGACCTTCCCCTGCGCGTTTATGCAGCCCCAGAAACCTCCCTTCAAAACCGGCGCAAGCCCGTCCGAAAAAGGGAGGGCATCGTCGTAGAAGCCCGTGAAAAATGGATACGTATTGAATTTTGTTGTGAAGAAATAGATCCCGCCCGTCATTTGCAGCGCGGCGTCGTAGGATCCGCCCGAGCTCACCGGCGCGATGCCGTTCGCGAATTCGAACCCGTAGTCCCACACCGTTTCGCCGGCCGCGTTCCGGTTGGTCAGCACCGTCTGCCCGTAGCGGTTGATGTAGCAGGGCCAGCCGTCGTCCCCCACCACGAAGGCGACGCCGTCGGAAAAGCGCGCGGCGCTCCTGAACCGCGCCGGGATGACGACCGCGCCCGTCGCGTCGATATAGCCGTATGTCGAGGAATCCTGTGCGAACACCGCGAGTCCCTCGTAAAAGGGATGCGCCTCGTAGAAGCGCGGCGCGATCACCATAGCGCCCGCGGTGTTGATATAGCCCCAGGTTTCGCCCGACTGGACCGCCGCCGTCCCCTGGCTGAAATCATTCACGTATTTGAACTGGGGCTCGATCGCCCACTGGACAGCGGGTTTGGGCTCCGGCTTGGAATTTGATTTGGGCTGGGCCGGCAGCGCCGATCCCGCGATGATGAGCATGAACGGCAGCAGCAGGTATTTCATTCGGGGCCTCGTCTGAAATGGTTAGGTGTTCGGTACGAGAAGGTAGGCCCACCCGGCGGGGATTGTCAATCACTATTGACCATGGGGCCAACCGCGGTCATCAGGTGTGAATCAAATTCCGGACGTTTTGCATTGAAAATCCGAGAAAATGTTCCGATTTTCCGACCCGCCTTCGTATTCATTTCATACGCTCCACGTTTTTCCCGGAGGATACGGAATGCTGCGAACGAGCATCAACATGAGAAACGACATCTTCTTCAAAATAGGCATCGCCGCCGTCCGGCTTGGAAAATCCCAACGCGAGGTCGTGATTATACTGCTTAACCGCATACGGGGCGATTTCGATCACTTCCAGGGAGGCTTTACCCTGGTGAGGTACCAGCCGCGCGACCCCCGGAAGCTTTGGCATTGTTTTCCGATTTCTTTTAGGGAGGCGGAGAATGAGCTTGTTGCGGATTTCAGGAAGCTTGGCAGGTTTTCCGTCTCCTACCTGGTGGCGATCGCCACGGACCGATATCTGGACGAAATATTGCAAGGCAAGAAAAACAGGCATAACTATGCAAAGTTTTCTCACTATGCCATCGGCCGGAGG